>VGPE01000063.1 GCA_016875645.1 Chloroflexota bacterium | reverse complement strand
GCCCGCGACCGGCGCTTCCGGCGACCGCGAGATCTGCTCCCGGTACCGCTCCAGGTTGTCGCGCGTCTCGCCGATCGAGTCGCCGCCGAACTTCTCCAGCACGAAGTCGGCCAGGGTGATCAGCACCATCGCCTCGCCGATCACGCCCGCCGCCGGCACCACGCTGATGTCGGAGCGCTCGTAGTGCGCCTTCTCCACGGGCAGGCCGGACACGAGGTCGGCCGAGGGGAGAGGCCGCGCCAGCGTGGAGATCGGCTTGACGGCGCCGCGAACCACGATCGGCTCGCCGTTCGAGACGCCGCCGGTCAGGCCGCCCGCGTTGTTGGTGCGGTGGATCCAGCGGCCGGCCTCGCCGCGTCCCTCGATCACGTCGTGGACGGCCGACCCGAAGCGTCGCGTCTGCTCGAAGCCGAGGCCGAACTCGACGCCCTTCACGATGTTGATGCTCATCACCGCCGCCGCGAGCGCCGCGTCGAGCCGGCGATCCCAGTGCACGTACGACCCGAGGCCGATCGGCACACCGTGGGCCACCACCTCGAACACGCCGCCCACCGTGTCGCCGCCCGAGCGCGCCTCGTCGATCCGGGCGACCATGGCGGCCTCGGCGGCCGGGTCGGGGCAGCGCAGCGGCGACTCCTCCGATTCCTCGCGCGATCGCGTCGCCCCGGCCGGGTCCAGCGCCACGCCGCCCACCTCGGCGGTGAACGACCAGACGTCGATTCCCAGCTCGCGCAGGAACGTCCGGGCCACCGCGCCGGCGGCAACCCGGGCCGCCGTTTCGCGGGCTGACGCGCGCTCCAGCACGTTGCGGACGTCGTTGTGGCCGTACTTCAGGGCACCCGCGAGGTCGGCATGGCCCGGCCGGACGCGCGTCACGGGCGTCGCCCGCTTGTTGCCGCTTTCGGCGGCGGCCAGGAGCTCGGCCGCCTGTTCGTCGGACAGCGCTCCGACCTGCATGACCGTCGTCCAGTTCTCCCAGTCGCGGTTGCGGATCAGCAGCAGGATCGGAGAGCCGAGGGTGCGCCCGTGGCGGACGCCGGACAGGATCTCGGCCCGGTCCTGCTCGATCGCCTGGCGTGCCCCGCGCCCGTACCCGCGCTGGCGCCGGCCGAGGTCGCGCGCGATTCCCGCCTCGTCGAGGGCAAGTCCCGCGGGCACGCCCTCCAGCGTGACGCCGAGCGCCTGACCGTGGGACTCGCCGGCCGTCAGGACGCGAAGCCGGCCCACCTCAGGTCCCGGCCGCCGCCCCGGATGGGCCCGAGGCGGAGTCCCCGGCGGAGGGTTCGTCGCCGGCGGGCTCGCCCTCGGCGGAGCGGATCCCGCCCGCCCGGGCCTCCTCCAGGCGCTGCTGCATCAACTCGAGCGGCGCCGCCAGGCCCGTCCAGAGCGTGAACGCGGCGGCCCCCTGGTGGAGCAGCATCAGCTCGCCGTTCTGGACCGTGCTGCCCGCGGACTTGGCGTCCTTGAGCAGCCGGGTCTGGCCGTAGATGAGGTCGAGGACGAGCAGGTCTGGCGGCAGCAGCTCGCCCGGGATCGGCGTCTCGTCCGGGTTCAACCCGACGGCGGTGGCGTTCACGAGGACCTTCGTCTTGGAGAGCTCGGCCTCGATCACCGACTCGTGCCAGGGCATTGCCCGCAGCTCCATGTGCGAGGCGCTCTTCGCGAAGTGCCGGACCAGTCCCTCGGCCCGGTGCAGGTGCCGGTTGAAGATCACGATACGCTGGAAGCCCTCGGTGATGAGGCCGTACACGACCGCCCGCGCACCGCCGCCGGCGCCCAGGACCACCGCGTGGCGCGGCATCTTCTGGCGCCCGACGAGCCGGTCCAGGGCGACCTTGAGCCCGCCCACGTCGGTGTTGTGGCCGATGAGCTTCTTGCCGTCCTTGGTGATGGTGTTGACCGCGCCGGTTGCGTGCGCCTCCTCGGTCTGGCGGTCCACCATCGGCACCACCCGCTCCTTGTGCGGGATCGTGACGTTGGCGCCCAGGAACTCGTCCGTCCGCAGCTCGGCGATCGCGTCGGCCAGCTCGATCGGCCGGCGGTCCCAGAGCTCGTACGTCGCGTCGATGCCGAGCTCGTCGAAGGCGGCCTGCTGCATCGCCCCGGACAGCGAGTGGGCCACCGGATGGCCGATCAGGACGACGCGCCTGGTCATGCTCGCACCCCTTCGAGGTCGGCGAAGAAGCCCGGGTACGAGATCGACGCGCTGCCGGGCCGGCTGACCACGGTCTCGCCCTCCGCGATCAGCCCGGCGACGGCGAACGTCATCGCCAGCCGGTGGTCATCGAGGCTGTCGGTCGTCGCGCCGCGGAGCGCCTGGCGGCCGGTGATCGTGATGTCGTCGCCGTCCACGTCCACGTCGGCGCCCAGCGCCCGGAGGCCGGCCGCGATGCCGGCGATCCGGTCGGATTCCTTGTGGCGCAGCTCGCCGGCGCCGCGGATCCGGGTCGTGCCCGAGGCCTGGCTGGCGGCAAGGCAGAGGATCGGGATCTCGTCGATCGCGGCCGCGACCTCGCGCGGCCCGATGTCGATCCCGCGCAGGTCGGACGAGTGCACCGTCAGGTCTGCCAGCGGCTCGCCCACGCCGTCGTCGACGACGCCGGCGTCACCTGCGATGGATGCGCCCATCGCACGCAGCAGGTCGATGATCGCCCGCCGGCTGGGATTGAGCCCCACGTCGCGCAGCGTCAGGTCTGCGTCCGAGTGAATCGCGCCGCCGACGAGCCAGAACGCGGCCGCGGAGACGTCGCCGGGGACCCGCTCGTCGACCGACTGCACCCGCCGCCCTCCTTCCAGGCTCCACGCGACACCGGCGCTCGTCTCCTCGCGCCGGACGTCGATGCCGCGGGCCCGCAGCATGCGCTCCGTGTGATCCCGCGTCCCCACCGACTCGCGGACGGTGGTTCGGCCCTCGGCCCGGAGCGCCGCGAGCAGGATCGACGACTTCACCTGCGCGCTCGGGACCGGTGTCTGGTAGTCCACCGATCGGAGCGGGGCGCGCCCGACGACGGTGAGTGGCGGCAGCGTGTCGGTACGTCGGGCGTGCAGCACCGCGCCCATCGTGCGCAGCGGAGCGATGATACGGGCCACCGGACGCCGTCGCAACGAGGCGTCGCCGTCCAGCACGGCGTACATGGGCAGCCCGGCCAGCACCCCGGCCGTGAGCCGCAGGCTCGTGCCGGAGTTGCCGCAGTCGAGGATGCCCACCGGCTCGGCCAGGCCGTCGACCCCCGGCGAGACCACGCGGTAGTCGACGGTGCCACCTGTCTCTCGGACCCGCTCGACGGTCGCACCGAGCACGCGCACGATGCCCGCCGTCGAGCGCACATCGGCCCCGTCGCCCGCCGCCGTGATCCGGCTCTCGCCATCGGCAAGCGCGGCGAACAGGAGCGCGCGATGGCTGATCGACTTGTCGCCGGGCAGCCGGAGCGTGCCGCGCAGGCGCGCGGCCGGCCGGACGACCGCGACCTCCGGATCGAGCACGGTGCTCATGCCGGCGCGGCCGCCCGCCGGTCGCTGGCCACGAGCCTGTGCAACGGGGTCAGCTTGGCCATCATGTCCCGGAACATCTGGAGCGTCAGCTGCTGCGGCCCGTCCGAGAGCGCCTCCTCGGGCCGGGGATGCACTTCGACCATGATCCCGTCGGCCCCGGCCGCGACGCTCGCCATCGCGAGCGGCGGCACCAGCGAGCGCTTGCCGGTGGCATGCGATGGATCGGCGACCACCGGCAGGTGCGTGAGCGTGTCCAGGACCGGCATGGCCGACACATCCATCGTGTTCCGCGTGGCGGTCTCGAATGTCCGGATCCCGCGCTCGCACAGGATCACGTTGGGGTTGCCGCTGGCAAGGATGTACTCCGCGGCCATCAGCCACTCCTCGATCGTGGCGCCGTAGCCGCGCTTGAGCATCACGGGTCGCTGCGTACGTCCGCACGCATTGAGCAACGAGAAGTTCTGCATGTTGCGAGTGCCGATCTGCACGATGTCGGCGTACTCGGCCACGATGTCGAGCTGGTTCGATTCCATCACCTCGGTGATGACAGGCAGACCCGTCAACTCGCGGGCCTCGGCCAGGTAGCGCAGCGCCTCCACGCCCAGGCCCTGGAATGAGTACGGGCTCGTGCGCGGCTTGAACGCGCCGCCGCGCAGGATCGTGGCGCCCGCCGCCTTGACGCCCTCGGCAGTCTCGAGCAATTGCTCGCGCGACTCCACCGAACACGGGCCCGCCATGATGGTGAGCGACCCGTCGCCGATCACGGCGTCCAGGACCCGGATGACCGTGTCCTCGGGGCGGAACTCGCGGCTGGTCAGCTTGTAGGGCTTGCTGATCGGGGTGACGCGCTCCACGCCCGGCAGCCCCCCGAGGCGCTCGAGCAGGTGGTTGCGCCGGCTGCCGATCTCGCCCACGACCGCGACCACGAGCCGCTCCGCGCCCCGGTGCTCGTAGGGCGTCATGCCCTCGGCCAGGATGTGGCTCTTGACCCCGATGATGTCGGCTTCCGTCGCGTCGGCGACCATCACCACGAACATCTGCTCGTTCCTCTCTCGATGTGGTGGTCGCCCGGGGTCAAACAAAAAAGCAGAGGCCTCGCCTCTGCTTCACCCCGGCACGACCCGCGCTCCCGGGTCTCTCTATCCGGGAGGGATCATGCCGGGCTGTCGTAAAAGAAGAAGGCGTGCCGCATTTCGCACATCATACCGAGGCGGCGACGCCATTGTCCATCGATCCTGCGGCTGCGCCGCCTGCCGGCCGTGCCTGGTCCACCGCCCGCGCTTTCGGCTCGCGAGCCATTCCGGCACCGCTCCATGCCCGCGGCCGCCGCGCGCGCCGCGCGGGCGTGCCCTGACCACCGCACGCGCAGGGCGGCCTCCAGCAGCACGTGAGGGCCCAACGGCAGCCCTGCGCCGGACCGCCGAGTCGCCTGGCCGGGACCGCGCCCCGTGCTAGGATTCCGGGGCCGCGGAGAGGTCGCATAGAGGTCTAGTGCAGCGGTTTGCTAAACCGCCGAGTGGGGTAACCTGCTCCGAGGGTTCGAATCCCTCCCTCTCCGCCACGAGAGTCAGCGTCGGAAACGGCGATTGCTCTCCGCCACGCGAGTCGCCAGGACTCGCCGCACGCGCCCGTAGCTCAGTGGATAGAGCGTCAGGTTGCGGACCTGAAGGTCGTGGGTTCGAGTCCCGCCGGGCGCGCCAACGTCTCCCTGCATCGGCCCGCGCGGGCCCGCGTTGGCAGCGCCTCGCTTCGTGGCACGTCGTGTGGCCTGGGCCGTCGTGCGTCATGTGCACGAACCAGCCGCAAGGTGGTCGTACCGTGCGCCAGGGTCACGCCGCGACGACGGTGGCGCCGATTCAGGGACCAGCCGCTGTCCTGCCGTGCACCTGACGCCTCGCATCACGGCGTGGCGGTCCGGTCGTGCGCTGGACGCACGCAGGCCGAGGCGTTGACCTGCCGTGCACCTGGCGCACGCCGCGCAGCGCACGCCGCCCAGCGCACGATTCCCGCCAACGCCGGCGCGCCCAGCGCGTACCTTCTGTGTTCGCGCTGGAGGGACCTGCACCGCCCGTGAACGCCTCGTGACCCCCGCCGATCGCCTCCGCGAGCTGCTGGCGCAACCCGGCTCCATCGTGATGCCCGGCTGCTTCGACGCCATGTCGGCGGCGCTCGTCCGACAGGCCGGCTACCCGATCACGTTCATGAGCGGGTTCTCAGTGTCGGCGGCCCGGCTCGCGCAGCCCGATACCGGGCTGATCTCCTTCGCCGAAATGCTCGACAGCCTGCGCGCCGTCACCGCCGCCGCCGCGCCCGACACCGTTGTCATCGCCGACGGCGACACCGGCTACGGCAACGCCCTCAACGTCCGGCGGACCGTGCGCGAGTACGCGCGCGCCGGCGCCGCCAGCGTGATGATCGAGGACCAGGTCGCACCCAAGCGCTGCGGCCACACCCGCGGAAAGCAGGTCGTCGGGCGGCCGGAGGCGCGCACCCGGATCCGCGCCGCCGTCGACGCGCGCGAGTCAGGGCCGGACATCCTGATCATGGCCCGCACCGACGCGCGCGCGGTCCACGGTTTCGATGATGCCCTGGAGCGCTGCCACGAGTTCGTCGAGGAGGGCGCCGACATCATCTTCCTCGAGGCGCCCGAGTCCGAAGACGAGATGCGCCGCTTCTGCACCGAGATCGAGCGGCCCACGATGGCCAACATGATCGATGGCGGGAAGACGCCGATCCTGCCGCCCGACGAATTGGGCCGGATCGGCTATCGACTCGCGGCGTACCCGCTGGTCCTGCTCTCGGCCGCCATCGCGGCGATGCAGCAGGCCCTCGCGGCGCTCCAGCCCGGCGCGACGAGCCCGCGCCCCCCGGAACTCACCTTTGAGCAGCTCCAGGCCGCCGTTGGTTTCCCTGCGTACTGGGCCGCCGAGCAGCAGTACAAGGTCGACTGATCGCGCCCCGCGCGCAGGAAGGGATCAGCCATGGAACGCGTCGGTTTCGTCGGGATGGGGACGATGGGGGTCGCCATGGCGGCGAACGTCGCCCGCGCCGGGTTTCCGCTGACGGTCTGGAACCGGACGCCGGGCAGGGCCGGTCCCGCGGTGGACCTGGGCGCGACCGAGGTGAAGACCCCGCGTGAGCTGGCCGCCGCCTCGGACGTGATCGTGATCTGCGTCTCGGACACACCGGACGTGGAGGCGGCCCTCTTCGGGCCGGACGGTGTCGCGGCCGGTGCCCGCCCCGGTTCGTTCGTCATCGATTGCTCGACCATCTCCCCGTCCGCGTCCCGTGGCTTCGCGGAGCGCCTCCGGGCCCAGGGCGTGGGCTTCGTCGACGCCCCCGTTTCGGGTGGCTCGGAAGGCGCCCAGAAGGCCACCCTCACGATCTTCGTCGGCGGCAGCGAGGCGGACTTCGAGCGGTCGAAGGCCGTGCTCGGCGCGATGGGCAAGACCATCAACCGGATGGGCCCGGTCGGTGCCGGCCAGGCCGCCAAGGCCGTCAACCAGGTGATCCTGGCCGGCGCCTACCTCGGCGTCGCGGAGGGCATCGTGCTCGGCATCAAGGCCGGTCTGGACCCCGAGCAGCTCGTGCAGGCCCTCTCCGGCGGCGCCGCCCGGTCCTGGGTCCTCGAGAACCGAAGCGGCCGCATGATCGCCAACGACTATCCGCTGGGCTTCAAGACGTCGCTCCACCTCAAGGACCTCAACATCGCTCTCGAGCTGGCACGCCAGGTCGGAGCGGCCCTGCCGATCGCGGCGATCGTGAGCCAGATCGAGACGGGCCTTGTCGCCCAGGGTCACGCAGACGAGGACATGTCGTCGGTCGCCCGCACGATCCGCGCGTTGTCGGGCCTCGAGGGATAGCCGTGCCCGCCGCCCTCGTCTGAGTCGGGCGGTTCGAGCGCTCCGAGCAGCAGCAGCGGCTCACCAAGCCGCCCGTCATAGCGCGGTCGGAACCGATCCCGGTTGTACATGTTCTGGACGTCGACGTGGCGTGGCGGCGTCCCGGGCGCCGGGAGCGCGACGTCGGCGTACTTGCCGTCGCGGACTGCCACCATCCGCCCGAACCTGCCGTCGGCGACCAGGTCCATGGCCACATTCGCGAACGTGATCGCCACCATCGAATCGAGCGAATCCGGCTCGCCGCTTCGGAGGTCGTAGGTCAGCTCGCTCGCGATCGCCTCGATCCCGGTGAGCTGCCTCAACTGCGATGCCAGGGCCTCACCCACGTTGGCCTTGTGGCGGTGGCCGAACGCATCGGTCTCGCCGAAGTCGGCCATGGACGCGCCCTGCCAGATCGCGCCCTCGGCCGAGATCACGAAGGCGTAGTGGCTGGGGTTCTCGAGGTGGTCCGTGGCCAGCACTGCGGCCAGGCGCGTGACGTCGTAGGGGTCCTCGGGGATCACGCACCGCCCGGACGTGACGTAGGCCGCGTACAGCGCCGAGAACCCAGCGTCGCGGCCGAAGATCCGGAACACGCCGATGCGCTCGTGCGATCCCAGGGTGGTGCGCTGGAGGTTGATCAGCTCGCGCGCCCGCGTGATGGCCGACGAGAAGCCGATGCAGTACTCGGTCCCCGGGACGTCGTTGTCCATGGTCTTGGGGATGGCGATCAGCGGCACCCCTGCATCGACCAGCACCCGCGAGAAGCTCAAGGTGTCGTCGCCGCCGATCGTCACCAGGCAGTCGACGTCGAGCGACTCGAGGTTGCGCAGCACCAGCGGGGTGAGGTCGTAGCGGTCCTGCGCGACCTCGTACCCGGCGCGCTCTGCGGCGGGCAGGTCCGGCGGCAGCTCCGCCGCTCGCATGCGGCGCGGATTCGTCCGCGAGGTGTGGAGGACGGTGCCGCCCGATCGCTCGATCGTGCGCGTGTTGGCCCGATCGAGCGGGCGCACGTGCTGGCCGTCATCCGGTGCGTCCGGGCGCAGGTGCGTCAGGCCCTGCCAGCCGCGGCGGATGCCGACGACTTCGGCACCGACCTCGGCGGCCCGGTACACGACGCTCTTGATCACGGCGTTGAGGCCCGGGACATCGCCGCCCCCGGTCAGGATCCCGATCCGGCGCGGAGCCACCATCGTCCGCCGTTCTCCTGCTTCTGCCGCTGCCGGGCCGTCTGCGCTCCTGGCTCGGAGTCGCGTGCTGCCCGGTCATCGCGCTGCACCGGCCCCGGTCTCGGGCCAACTGTATGATCGACCCGTGAACTACGAGTTGTTCATGGGTGAGGCCCTGGCCGAGGCGCAGCTTGCCATCGCCCGCGGCGAGCGACCCATTGCCGCGGTCGCCGTCGTGAACGACGCAATGGTGGCGCGTGCGCACGATCGCGTCGAGGAGACGCACGATCCGACGGCCCACGCAGTGATCGTGGCGCTGCGCGAGGCCGCGCGGAAGCTCGGGACGGAGCGGCTGGCCGACGCCACGATCTTCGCCACGCTGGAGCCCTGCCCGATGTGCGTCGGAGCGTTGCTCGAGAGCGACGTGGAGGCGCTCGTCTACGCGGTGCCCAACACGATCGACGGCGCGGCCGGGACCGTCATCCAGCTCGCCCAGCACCCGGGCCTGGGTTGCCGTGTGCGCGTCGTGAGCGGCATTCGCCGCGAGGAGGCGGAAGAGCTGTTCGGCGTCGACCGCGCCCACGCTGAACGCGTCGGAGCCGGCGTCCTGAGCCGCTGACTGCCGGCCCCGGTCGGACAGGCCGAGCGATCGCCTTGCTATCCTCTCGCGTGGAGAGGTGTCCGAGTGGTTGATGGTGCCGCTCTCGAAAAGCGGTCTGCGAAAGCAGCGTGGGTTCGAATCCCACCCTCTCCGCCACGCCGATCCCCGTCTTGACGCGCCCTCGCTGCGTTGGCGCCTCCGGGGGCTCGCTCACGTACGTTTGAGTACGCTCCTCGCCTCCTCGGCGCCGCCTTGCGAGGACACGCCATGACGGCGATCGGAGTACTCAGGTCCTCGCGCACCGCCTCGGAGCGGTACGCTGCCCGCGGAGAGGTCGCCTAGTGGCCTAGGGCGCCGCACTGGAAATGCGGTATGGGGCAACCCATCGCGGGTTCAAATCCCGCCCTCTCCGCCACCGTTCCTTCAGCGGGCTGCGCCCGCCCGGCTGGCCCCCGCAGGCTCTCGCGTTCCGCCCACGAGGACGTCAGCGCAGGCGCGGTGCCGCGGCGGGATCGGCCTCCGGCCGGACCGCGCATCCCGCATCATCGGCACATGTTCGACATCGTCATCGAAGGCGGACAGGTCCTCGACGGGACCGGGTCGCCGGCCCGCCGCGCCGACGTGGGCATCGCGGGCGGCGACATCACGGCCGTGGGCGATCTTCGATCCGCCGACGCCGCCCGGCGCATCAACGCCGCCGGCCTCCACGTCGCCCCCGGGTTCATCGACACCCACACCCACACCGAGGGCGTCCTCCTCGGCGACCCGCAGCACGCGATGGGCCTGCGGCAGGGGATCACCGCCGAGATCTTCGGCCTTGACGGCCTCTCCTACGCGCCGCTCTCGCGCGAGAACTACCTGCTGAACCGGCGCTATCTGGCAGGCCTCCTGGGTTGGCCGCCCGAGGACCTCGACACCACCACGGTGGCCGCCTTCCGGAGGGCCTACCACCGCACCGTCTCGATCAACACCGCGTACCTCGCTGCGCACGGTGCGATCCGCCTCGAGGCCCTCGGCTTCCGTGACGCGCCCCTTGTCGGTGACCCGCTGGACCACGCGCGCCGGCTCGTCCGCGATTCGATCGAGGACGGCGCCGTCGGCATCTCGAGCGGCCTGAACTACTACCCCAATGCGTGGGCCGACACCGCCGAACTCATCGCGCTCGCGGATGCGGTCCACGACGCGGGCAGCATCCACGTCATCGAACTGCGACAGGCCAATCCGGAGCGCGCGTTCGCCGGCGGCGGGCTCGCGGAAGCCATGGAGGTCGGCCGCCGATCCGGTGCGCGGATCCACATCGCCCATCACCGGACCCAGCCCTGGTCCGCCGGCCAGGCCGAGGAGCTGCTCGCTGAGGCCGAGAAGGCCAAGGCAGAGGGTGTCGACGTCACGTTCGACATCTACCCCTACCCGACCGGCTCGTCGTATCCACTCAGCTACGTCCCCGCCTGGGCCCACGAGGGCGGCCCGGACGGCCTCCTCGCCCGTCTTGAGGACCCCGCCGACCGGGCGCGGATCGTGGAGCACATGGACACCACGCACCACGAGAGCCGGCCCTGGAACCCGCTCACGTCGGTCGTCTTCTCACACGTCCCGCGGCAGCCCGAGCTCGACGGCGCGCGCCTCGCCGACATCGCCGCGGATCGCGGGATCACGGCCGGCGCGGCGCTCTCGGATCTGCTGCTCGAGAACGAGCTCGAGCTCTCGTATGTCATCGCGGCACCCGCGAGCACCGGCCGCTGGCGCCAGACCGGCCGCGACGCGATCGCGCTGCTCGCCCGCGACGACTACATGGTCTGCTCGGACATCACGCCGGTCGGCAGCGTCTGCCACCCGCGCTCGTTCGGTGCCTACCCGCGCTTCCTCGGCCGGCTGCGCCGGGCGTTCGGCGTCCTCAGCCTCGAGGCGATGGTCGCGCGCATGACCGACGTCCCGGCCCGCAGGTTCGGGCTCACCGGGCGCGGTCGCCTGGCGCCGGGCTTCCGGGCCGACGTGGTCGTCTTCGACGCGGAACGCGTGATCGACACCGCCACCTACGACGATCCGCGACAGCATCCGGCGGGCATCCCGTTCGTGCTCGTCAACGGCCAGATCGCGGTCGACGACGAGCGGCCGACGGGCGTCCTCGCGGGCGAAGCGGTCCCCTGACCGGAGGGCTTCGCCGGCCTCGCCTGCTATGCTTCGCGGGCCGTGCTAGGCGGGGAACTAGCGGTGCCCTGTACCTGCAATCCGCTCCAGCAGGGCTGAACTCCCTCCCGAGGTCTCCGTTCTCGAAGGCCGCCGCCTTGAGCGACGTTGAGGGCTGGGTCCCGCGCAGCGGCGAACCGCGAACCGTGTCAGGTCCGGAAGGAAGCAGCACTAAGCGATCATCGCCGGGTGCCGCGGAACGGCCTGGCCCGAGCCGCTCTCGATGGTGGGCACGGGGGTTGGCTGGTCGACGGAGGGTGCACGGCGTAGCTGCTCTCTGTGGCTGAAACGGGAGCTTCGTGACCGCGCGACACCACCAGGCCCTGTACCGCCGCTGGCGGGCCCAGACGTTCGGCGAGATCGTCGGCCAGGAGCCCGTGGTCGCCACGCTCCGCAACGCCGTGCGGGCCGGGAAGGTTGCGCACGCGCTCTTGTTCGTCGGCCCGCGTGGGACCGGCAAGACGTCCATGGCGCGGATCGTCGCCAAGGCGCTCAACTGCACGGACCTCCATGACGGCGAGCCGTGCGATCGCTGCCCGTCATGCGGGGCGATCCGCGAGGGCCGCGCGCTCGATGTGATCGAGATGGACGCCGCCTCGCACAACCGCGTCGATGATATGCGGGACCTGCTGCGCGGTGTTGCGACCGCGCCGTCCGACCTGCGCCGCAAGGTCTACGTGGTGGACGAGGTTCAGCGGATCAAAGAAGGCTGGGACGTGCTCCTCAAGACCCTCGAGGAGCCGCCCGACCACGTGACCTTCATCTTCTGCACGACCGACGCGAGCCAGGTTCGGCCGGCCGTCCTGTCGCGAATCCAGCGCTTTGACTTCCGCCCGCTGACCGTCACCCAGATCGAGGGCAAGCTGCGCATGGTGCTCGCCGCGGAGCAGCGCACCGCGGACGACGACGCGATCGACCTCGTGGCCCGGCTCGCGGCCGGCGGAATGCGCGACGCCGAGTCGATGCTCGACCAGCTGCTGACGGCCGGCCGCGACCCGCTGACGGCAATCCAGGTGCGCGAATTGCTCGGAGTCGTCGAAACCGAGACGGTCGACGCCTTCGTCCGCGCCCTGGTCGCGCCCGACCCGCTCGCCGGCCTGCGGATCCTCGACGACCTCGACGAGCGCGGACGCGACCTGCGCGGCTTCATGAACCAGGTGGTCGAGGCGGTCCGCGGCGGCCTGGTCCGCGCGCTTGCCGCGAGCGCCGCGCCCGGCGCGACCGCAGCCCTTGCGTCGGCGGCGCGTCGGATCGCCTCGGTCGACCTGACCCGTGGCGGTGCCGGCGGCCTGCGCTTCCAGCTCGAGCTGGCGCTGCTCGCGGCGGAGGGGGAGGCCACGATGGGGG
>VGPE01000062.1 GCA_016875645.1 Chloroflexota bacterium | reverse complement strand
CGCGGTAGGCGGTTTCGATCCCCGCTGCGGCGGCGGACTGGAGCAGGGCCTTCACCTGGCCGGGCCCGTAGAGGATGTCGCCCGCGATCCCCACGCCGTGGAGTCGCACATCCGACGCCGCGAGGCCGGCAAGCGCGGCTGCGACCCCACCCCGCTCGCGGCCGATGTCGTGGCGATCCATCGCCCCGGCCAGCGACCGGTAGGTGTCGCGATCGAAACGGTCGACGAGCTTGCGTCCCTGGTACTCGAGATAGCTCACGATCGACGGCGTGCCGTCGGCCTCCCGCGCCCGGCCGAACCGCTCGTCGAAGTCGGCCTCGCTGCGGTACGTCGTCATGGCCAGCTGCCGGGCGATGGCCATCCCCTCGTCACCGAGGCGCTCGACCAGCCGGAGCTGGATGTGGTTCCAGGCGATCGCCATGGGCCCGGTCGCGGCCGGTGCCGCGATGGGCAGCAGCGCGCGAACGGCCGCTGGTCGCAACAGCCCGAGTTCGAGCACCACCATGCCGCCGAGCGACCCGCCGGTGACCAGTTCGACCCGTTCGATGCCGACCGCATCGAGCAGGCGCCAGATGGCGCGCGCCTGGTCGCGCGGGGTGACGGCCGGGAAGGTCGGCCCATAGCGCTGCCCGGTTCGCGGGTCGCGTGAGGTCGGCCCGGTCGTGCCGTAGCAGCCGCCGAGCAGGTTGGCGCAGATGACCCCGTAGCGCTCGGTGTCGATCGCGAGCCCGGGCCCGATGAGTGGCTTCCACCAATCGCCCGCAGCGTCGGCGGAGCCCGTGAGCGCGTGCACAGCCACGACCTGCGGGGCGTCCGCCGGCCCCGGGCCGTCGTGGCGGTAGGCCACCGTCAGCTCCGGCAGCGGCCCCGCCTCGTCAAGCTCGAGCGGGCCGAGCGTCGCGAACTCGATGCGCCCGGTGCCCAGGGGGAGCCCGGAGCGGCGGCGGGGGGCCGCCGCTCCGGGAGGGGCGGGTGTCGCAAGCGACGCCCCGCCCGGCGGGGACGCCGTCGCCGGCGCCCCCGCGATGGCTGGTGGATCGCCCGTCATCCACGCGCTCCGACGGCGTCGGACCCGACGGCGGCCGCCAGGGCCTGGTCCAGGTCCGCGATCAGATCGTCGGCGTGCTCGAGGCCGATCGAAAGCCGGATGAGGTCCGGCGTGACTCCGGTCGACTCCTGCTCCGCGGGCTCGAGCTGTGAGTGGGTGGTCGAAGCCGGGTGGATGATCAGGGACTTGGCGTCGCCGACGTTTGCGAGCAGGCTGAAGACCTTCACGCTGTCGATGAGGCGCCGGCCGGCGTCCACGCCGCCTCGCACCCCGAAGGCGATGATTCCGCCAAAGCCGCCGGACAGGTAGCGCTTGGCGAGCCCGTGGCTGGGATGGCTCGCCAGGCCCGGGTAGCTGACCCAGGTGACCTCGGGCTGGCCCTCGAGCCACCGGGCGACCCGAAGCGCGTTCTCGCTGTGGCGCTGGATCCGGAGCGGCAGGGTCTCGAGGCCCTGGAGGAACAGGAACGCGTTGAACGGGCTGAGCGCCGGTCCGATGTCGCGCAGGCCCTGCACCCGGAGCTTGAGGATGAACGCAAGCGGCCCGAAGGCGTTCACGTAGCTGACGCCGTGGTATGACGGATCCGGGTCGACGAAGTCCTTCCGGAAGCGCGGCTGGCTCCAGTCGAACTTGCCGCTGTCAATCACCACGCCACCGATCGCGGTGCCGTGGCCGCCGATCCACTTGGTCGCCGAATGGATGACCACGTCCGCGCCATGCTCGATCGGCTTCGTGAGGAGCGGCGCGAACGTGTTGTCGACGAAGAGCGGGACGCCGGCAGCGTGCGCGGCGTCGGCGATGGCCCGGATGTCGTGGACGTCAAGGCGCGGATTGCCGATCGTCTCGAGGAAGACAAGGCGGGTGTTCTCGTCGATCGCCCGTGCGAACGCCTGCGGATCGGTCCCGTCGACGAAGGTCGTCGTGATGCCGATCTTGGGCAGCGTGTAGGCAAAGAGGTTGTACGTGCCGCCGTACAGGCTGGAGCTGCTGACGATGTTGTGGCCGGTGCCCGCCACGTTGAGAATCGAGAGCGTCTCGGCGGCCTGGCCCGACGCGACGCCGAGCGCACCGACGCCGCCTTCGAGCGCGGCGATCCGCTCCTCGAACACGCCCGTCGTGGGGTTCATGATCCGGGTGTAGATGTTCCCGAACTCCTGGAGCCCGAAGAGCCGCGCGGCGTGGGCCGCGTCGTTGAAGACGTAGCTCGTGGTCGCGTAGATCGGCACCGCGCGCGCGTTCGTGGCCGGATCCGGCTTCTGGCCGGCATGCAGCGCGAGGGTCTCGGCGTGGAGCGCTGCGGGCCCGGTGCCGTTAGTGCCGTTGGTGTCTGACACGAAGGGTTCCTCCTAATCGTTCTTGAGCCGTGGTGGCGTGGCGGGGTGTGCTGGTCGTGGCGTGGGGTCCCTGCCGGTTCGGTGTCGGCGGCTACCCGTCGCTTCTGCTGGAGAAAACAAAAGACCGCAGTTCCCTTCTGGAACTGCGGCCCCGGAACCGGTCCTTGGCCCCGGTCACCTCACTGCGGTGCGCGCGGGCCTCAGACCCCATCCTCCATGCGGCGGGGCCGCCAGCGCATACACATTGCCCAGAAGGCACTGCTGTGCATCATCGCCGGGAATAGTAAAGGTTGGCGGCCGATCCTGCAAGGCCATCGTGCGAGGGGTCGCCGGCGACGACGAACCTTAGTCGTCGACACTGCGTCGCCGACTCCGGTGATCGCCAGCAGTGCCTGCTCGTCGAAGGTGCCGTCCGACGATCGGTCAGCCGGCGGCGTCCTGTTCGCGCGTGTCCTCCAGCCATGGCTGGAGGAATGAAGCAACGTCGGATCGGTCGAGGACGTCACGCACCACGAGCGTGCCGATGGCGTCGAGCAGCGCAGGCATGGCTGCCGCCATCGCCTTCGCGTCGCCTACGGGAACGCGCCGGTCCCAGTAGACCCGCCGCGACCGGCCGAACCACGGCACGCCCCAAGACGTACTCCACGCTCGGATGGCTGCCTGTGCCGAGTCGAGTTCCTCGATCCGATCGGCCATCAGCGCCGCTCGCCTGACGGCCCGCTCCGCTCGCTCGCCGGACGGATCGTCGGACGCCGCCCGAAGGGCCGTCAGACGCCGCGCCTCCTCGAGGGTCAGGTTCGAGACGCGCTCGAGGAATCGAAGTACCTCGGAGTCGTTGGGACCGTACCCCTCCATTCCTTCACGATCGTTCGTCCGCTCCGCCCTCGTCAAGGCCCTGGCGCACGGAATCCGATTGGGCCCGGCGGGTGCCACGGGACAGCGCGCGCTACCATTGGTGAACAATCGAAGAACGCCTCCGGGGAGCGCATGCGCGCTGAGAGTGTGGTCACGGCCACAGACCCGCCGAACCTGATCTGGTTCGTACCAGCGAAGGAAGCAGGCAGACCTGACTCGACGCCGCCCGGCTGTCTTCCCGGTGCGGCGTTGTCCGTGTTCGGAGGTTCGAGCCAGGTGTCCGCCAGCCCCGATGTCCGCGTCGCCCCGATCGTCGCGCTCCTGTTGGCCGTTGCCGTCCTCGCTTCGGCCTGCTCGGGTGGCGGCGCGTCACCGAGCCTGACCGCACCGCCGACTGCGGCACCGACGACTGCCGCGACCAGCCCCCCGACCGCTGCCGCCACCTCGACGCCAGTCGCCTCGGTGACGCGCGCGACTGTCCGCCTCGCGCTCGATTGGACCCCCAATACCAACCACACGGGCTTCTTCGTCGCGGCGGCCAACGGCTGGTACGACACGGCCGGGATCGAGTTGGCGGTCCTGCCGTACACGGGCACCTCGCCTGAGACGCTGCTCGCCGCCGGCCAGGCCGACTGCGGCATCTCCTTCCAGGACGCGCTGACGTTTGCCGTCGCGGCCGGGGCGCCCATCGTCTCGGTCATGGCGATCCTGCAGCACACCGCGCAGGAGATCGCGGTCCTTGCAGCGGGCGACATCGAGCGACCCCGCGACCTCGACGGGAAGACGTACGGCGGATTCGGCTACCCGAACGAGGAGCCCACCGTTCGGGCCGTCATCCAGAACGACGGCGGCAGGGGCACGTTCAACGTCGTGACGCTCAACGCGGCCGTCTACGAAGCGCTCTTCTCGAAGCAGGTCGACTTCGCCATCACGTTCACGGCCTGGGAGGGGATCGAAGCGACGCAGCGGGGCATCGCCCTGCGCACCTTCAAGTTCACGGACTACGGCTTCCCGGACTTCTATCAGGTCGTCCTTGCCTGCAACACCGACTGGCTGCTGGAGCACGTCGACATCGCGCGCACGTTCCTGGCCGCGACGGTCCGTGGCTGCGAGTTCGCGCACGAACAGCCCGCCGAGGCGGCCGCACTGCTCATCGCCGAGAACCTCGGAGTCTTCGACGCGAACCCAGATCTCCCGCGTGAGAGCGCTGCGTTCCTCGCCGCGCAGGGCCTCTACGTCGACGTCGAGGGCCGCGTGGGACGGCAGACCACCGCCCAGTGGGCGGGCTATTCGGGGTTTCTCTACGACAAGGGCCTGCTGGTCGATGGGAACGGCCGGCCGCTCACGGCGCCCCCGGACTACGCGGCCCTCTACACGAACGCGTACCTGCCATGAGCCTTCGGGGGCTCGGACCGCCATTCCTGCTGGGCGCGCTGCTGCTCGTCCTGTGGGAGGTCTACGTCGCAGCGTCCGGCATCAGCCCGCTGGTGCTTCCGTCGCCGTCGCGCATCGTCGGCGCGCTGGTGGACTTCCGCGACCTGGCGTGGGCCCACACCGTTCCCACGCTGGTCGAGACGACGGTCGGGTTCACCGTTTCGGTCGTAGCAGCGGTTGGCTTCGCCGTTGCGATGGACCAGGTGCCCGCCGTCCGGCGGGCGGTCTACCCGCTCCTGGTCGGCTCGCAGACCGTGCCGATCATCGCGATCGCACCGCTGATCGTGATCTGGTTCGGTTTCGGGCTGTTGCCCAAGGTGCTGGTCATCGTCCTGGTCACGTTCTTCCCGATCACGGTGGCGCTGCTCGACGGGTTCGCGACGCCGACGCGCGACGCGGCCGACCTCATGCGCACGCTGGGCGCCTCAGACCGGCAGGTGTTCACGAAGCTGCGCTGGCCCGCGGCGCTGCCGTCGTTCTTCACGGGCATGCGGATCGCGGCGACCTATGCCGTGGTCGGGGCGATCTTCGCGGAGTACGTCGGAGCCTTCCAGGGCCTCGGGATCTGGATGCAGCTGGCGCGCAACGCGTTCCGGGCCGACCTGGTCTTCGTGGCGATCCTCATCGCAACCGCGCTCGCGATCGGGCTGTTCCTCGCCGTCGGGGCGCTCGAGCGCCTCGCCATCCCCTGGTACACGGAGTCGCGCCGTCGGCGATGACCGGTTCTTCTCCGGCCGGTGTAGGGTTCCGACCGTGATCGAGCAGCCATCATCCGATGATGCCGGGCAGATCCAGGTCCAGGAGGCGGTCCTGGGCTGGGGTCGCGCCGCCGGCCGCCGCCTCCGATTCCGCGAGACGACCGACCCGTACCGGGTGCTGGTGGCCGAGACCATGGCCCAGCAGACCCAGGTCAGCCGGGTCGAGCCCGCGATCGAGTCCTTCCTGGCCACGTTCCCGACCGTCGAGGCCCTCGCGGCCGCTTCGGCGGGGGACGTCCTGCGGGCCTGGCGTGGCCTGGGCTACAACCGCCGGGCCCTGAACCTCTGGCGCGCCGCCAGCGTCATCGTGGAGCGTCACGAGGGGGTCTTCCCCCGGGACCCGCTCGCCCTCGCGGGCCTGCCGGGGGTGGGGCCATACACAGCGCGCGCCGTCGCCGTCCATGCCTTCAGGGCACGGCTGGCCCCGGTGGACACCAACGTCCGTCGCGTTCTTGGTCGCTTCGCGGGACGAGCGCTCGAAGGCCGGGCATTGCAGGCCTATGCCGACGCAATGGTGCCGGCCGAGGCCGCCGCCTGGACGAACGCCCTCATGGACATCGGGGCCCTGGCGTGCCGGCCTGGGCGTCCGATCTGCGAAGCGTGCCCGCTGGCACCCTGGTGCGCAACGGCGAAGGCGGGCGCGGGCGAACCGGGCGCACTGAGCGCCCCACGGAGGCGCGCCAGCGCGAGGCCGCGCCCGCCGTCTGCGGGTCAGCCGCCGTCCTTCGAGCAGACGAGGCGCTGGCTCCGAGGCCGGATCCTGGACCGGCTGCGCGACGCGCCCGATGGAAGCTGGGCGGCCTTCGAGGACCCGTTGGGCGACCATGCGCATGACGACGTGGTGGCGATGCTCGGGGTGCTCGCCGCCGAAGGGCTCCTGGAGCGCCACCGGACGGCCCCGGCCCTCGCCCGACTGCCGCGATGAGCGCTCTCGCCCGTCGGTCGCGCGTCGCGCGGGTAGCGCCGACCGCGTCATCGGACCGCGGCCGTGACCGTGTCGCTGCCGAGCGTGCCCGCGCCAATCCGGCCATCCAGGCGGAGCCTCAATCGATCGGGACCGGGTCCGCGCGCGACCCACTCGCTCGCGAGATCAAGCTGCTGGGCTCGCTGCTCGGCCAGGTGATCGTCGAGCAGGCCGGGCCCGATTTCCTGGACCTCGTGGAACGTGTGCGCCGCCAGATGATCGCGCTCCGCCAGCGCGACGATCCGGCCGAGCGCGCGCGACTCGCCACCGAGTTGGACGCCCTCGACCTGACGCGGATCGAGGCGCTGATCCGCTCGTTCAGCCTGTATTTCCAGCTCGCGAACCTCGCCGAAGAGCGGCAGCGCGTGCGCACGCTGCGGCGCCGGGCACGCCGCGCCCCGTCCGGACTGCTGGAGGACTCGGCCGGTGAGGCGGTCCGAACCCTGTGGCGGCAGGGCCGGGGTCTCACCGAGCTCGTCGCGATGCTGGGGCGTACGCGGATCCGGCCCGTGCTGACCGCGCACCCGACCGAGGCGCGCCGGCGGACGCTGCTGGTCGCGCTCCGGCGGTGCTACCGGCTGCTCGAGCGTCTCGACGATCCGCGCCTCACGCCCGATGAGGATCGCGACATCCGACGCCGGCTGCGAGAGGAGATCACGCTCCTCTGGCGTACGTCGGACCTGAGGAGCGTGTCGCCGTCGCCCCTCGACGAGGTACGGACCGCACTGACCTTCTTCGATGAGACGGTGTTCACGACGGTCCCGCAGGTGTACCGGACCCTCGATGAGGTGCTCGACCGCGTGGAGGAGGCCGAGGGCCGGCGGCGGACGGTCGCCGGTGCCGCGCCTGCCGAACGCACGAGGGCCGCTGCGACGCTTGCGGGCGCCGCCGCGAGCGATACCGGGCGGACGGGGACGCGGCCGCCGTATGTCCCATCGATGGTCCATTGGGGCAGCTGGATCGGCGGTGACCGCGACGGCAATCCGAACGTGACGGCGGAGGTGACCCTGCAGGCGCTGCGGATCCACGCCGATCACATCCTCCGCGGCCTCGAGGCGGTCGCTGCCCGCCTGAGCAATACCGTGGCGATCGCGGCGACGCGATCGCAGCTTTCCCATGCCCTCCAGCTGCGACTCGCCCAGGACGCCGAGGCGCTTCCGGAGCTGTCGCGCCAGCTTGTCACCCGGTTCCCCGATGAGCCGTTCCGCCAGCGACTGGGCGCGATGGCGGAGCGCATCCGGCGCACCCGGGCCCATCTCACCGAGACGCCGGCGCCGCTCGCGGGCCGCTACTCGGCTGCCGAGGCTCTCCTGGCCGAGGTCGTCGAGCTGCAGGACGCCATCGCTGCCGTCGGGGCCGGGAGGGTGGCGTGGGGCGAGGTGCAGGATTTCCGCTGGCAGATCGAGACATTCGGGTTCCACCTGGCCTCGCTTGAAGTCCGCCAGCACAGCGACGTGCTGGCCGCGGCACTCGGCGCACTCCAGGCGGGCGCGCTGCGACGCGAACTCGCGCCCGGCGTCGACGCCGCGGAGGTCGTCGCGACCTTCCGCGCGATGGCGATCATCCAGGCTCGCTACGGGGAGCGCGCCAGCCGGCGCTTCGTGATCAGCTTCACCCGCGGCGTGGGCGACGTGCTGGGCGTTCTCGAGATCGCCCGGCGCGCGGCGGATCCGGCGATCCCCGCCGCCGAGATCGACGGGTTGCCGGCGGCGATGCCGGCCCTGGACGTTGTGCCGCTCTTCGAATCCGCCGATGCGCTCGAGGGTGCGGGCGCGATCCTGGACGCGATGCTCCGAGATCCTGCCTACCGCCGTCACCTGGCCGGGCGGGGCGATCGCCAGGAGGTCATGCTCGGCTACTCCGATTCGAACAAGGAATCAGGCTTCCTTGCCGCGAACTGGATGCTGTACCGGGCCCAGGGCCAGCTGGTCGAGGCGGCGGAGCTCCACGGCGTTGAGTTGACGCTGTTTCACGGGCGTGGCGGTGCAATCGGGCGTGGTGGGGGACCGACCAACCGCGCGATTCTCGCCCAGGCGCCCGGATCGGTCGACGGCCGACTCAAGTTCACCGAGCAGGGCGAGGTCATCGCTGCGCGCTATGCGAACCCCGCGATCGCGCGCAGGCACCTCGAGCAGATCACGAACGCGGTCCTGCTGGCCTCGACTCCGGAGCACGAGAGCGCCATGGCCGAAGCCGCTGAGGCCGGCGCGCCGATCATCGCCGAGCTTGCGGACCGGGCCCAGCGTGCCTATCGGGCATTGGTCTGGGACGAGCCGGGCTTCGCGGAGTTCTTCCGCCATATCACCCCGATCAGCGAGCTCTCTGCGCTCCGCATCGGCTCACGGCCGGCCGCCCGCGGCCGGACAGCGCGGGGCGAAGGCCGAGGCCAGGGACCAGACCCGGCGGGGCCGCCCCCGTTCTCGATCACGGACCTGCGGGCGATCCCGTGGGTGTTCGCATGGTCGCAGTCGCGCATCAACCTGCCCGGCTGGTACGGGCTGGGTGCGGCGCTGGAAGGCTATCTGGCCGCACACGGCGAATCGGCGATGACCGCATTGTCGGACCTCTACCGGCGCTGGCCGTTCTTCGCGGCCGTCCTCGACAACGCCGAGATGTCGCTTGCCAAGGCCGACGTCGGCGTCGCTCGGGCGTTCGCACGCCTGGCCGAGGGCCCCGAGGCGGAGCGTCTCTGGAGCGCGATCGAATCGGAACTCGCGCGCTCGGTGACGCTGCTGTTGCGATTGGTGGGGCGGGAACGGCTGCTCGACGCGTCGCCGGTCCTCCAGCGGTCCATCGTGCTGCGGAACCCCTACGTGGACTCCATCTCGGAACTCCAGGTCCGGCTCCTGGCCCGCCTGCGCTCACTCTCGCCCGACGACCCGTCGCGCGACGCGGTGCTGCGACTCGTCCAGCAGGCCGTGAACGGCGTCGCGGCCGGTGTCCAGAACACCGGGTAGCCTCCATCTGATGGCCAGCCCGACCCGAGCCAGGCACCGCGCCCCCGAGGAGCCGCCCTCGTCCCGTGGCGCCGCGGACGATCCGCAGATCTTCGAGTTGGACCTCACCGGCCTGGCGCGCCGATGGGCCGACGCGATGAACGCTTCGCCGATCAGCGCCGAAACCATGACGGGCACCGATCGACGCGCCCAGGCACTCGGCGTGCCTGGCTGGCGGCTGATGGAGCACGCCGGTGCTGCGTCGGCGGCGGTGGTCCGGGCGCTGGCCGCAGAGCGGGACCGATGGGGCCGCGGACCGATCCTGGTTCTGGCGGGCCCCGGCAACAACGGCGGCGACGGGTTCGTGGCGGCACGTCATCTCGCGTCGCTCGGCCCCGAGGTGATCGTCGTCCTCGTGGCGTCTGAGCCGCGCCCCCGCAGCCCGGATTCCGCCCGCGCCTGGGATCGGCTCGACAAGGCCGCCGGTGTCACGCGCATGCACGCCCCCGCCGCGCGCGATCTCGCGGTGCTCGGTCGGGGAGTCGAGCGCGCCTCGGTCGTCGTCGACGCCCTGTTGGGGACCGGCGTCAAGGGCCCCCTGCGCGATCCTGTCCTGTCTGCCGTGGCCCTGGTGCGGCGGGCGCGGGCGGTCGGGGTGCCGGTGGTGGCTCTTGACACGCCGACCGCGGTGGACCTCACGACCGGGGAGGCCAGCGACCCGGTCGTCCGTGCCGACGCGACGGTCACCTTCCACCGGCCCAAGCTCGGCCTGCGGACCCGCGCTAGCACTGCCCTCGCCGGGCGCATCCTTGTCGCGCCGATCGGGATCCCACCGGGAGCGGACCGTGGCTGAGCCCGAATCCGCGCCGGCCCCCGGCTGGCGAGAGGTGCTGGTCATTGCCGGCCTCCTGGTCGGCCTGGTCTTCGCGGTCCAGGTCGGCACCAGCCTTCTCCCACCTTCGATCCAGTCGGTGGTGTTTCATTCGCCGCTGGCCATCGTGGTGCTGGCCGTCGGCACCATCATTCTGCTGATCCGGATTGCACGCCGGCCGTCGGCTTGAGTCGGTGATTCCCCGGATTTCATCGATCCGCGTCCGCGAATTTCTCACCCGGCGCCGGTACCGAATTCCCCCCTATACAGGTCCGGGGGCACGGCGTATGCTCCGGCCCGTAACGTCGCGGGTAGGGTCCGCGACCACAGACCACGTAGCACGACGAACCGGTTCGACTCCTCTCTGGCTGACGCGAGACCGACGGATCGCGCGGCTACCGAGAGGAGTTTTTCTTCGTGTACACCGACAAGACCCTGACCTGTGCCGACTGCGGGCAGCAGTTCGTGTTCACGGCAAGTGAGCAGGACTTCTACGCGCAGCGGGGCTTCTCGGAGCCCCGACGGTGCGGCAGCTGCCGCGCGAGCCGCAAAGCGGCCCGCGGGAACGGCGGCGGCGGGGGAGGTTATGGGGCGGGCGGGGGCTATAGCAGCGGCGGCAGCTACGGCGGCGGCGGGTACAGCTCCGGCGGGTACAGCTCCGGCGGTGGCGGTGGCGGTGGTTACGGCGAGCGTGACCGCGGCCCCCGCGAGATGTTCACGGCGACCTGCAGCAACTGCGGTCGCGAAGCCCAGGTCCCGTTCCGCCCGACCAGCGGCAAGCCCGTCTATTGCAGCGACTGCTTCCGGAGCATCCGCGGCGCCTGACGCCACGGGCCTCTGGCCCTCGCTCGAACATCGACCCGGGTTCGTCAGCCAGCCCGGGTCGTTTCTTTCGGGGACCGGCGCATGACTGCCACGTGGCTCGCACGTCCAGTGTTCCTCGCCGTCGCCCTCCTGGTGGCGTCGGCAGCGGCCGGGGCCGGCCCGGCGGCAGCCGAAGTTCGGGCCGCGCCCGGCGACAGGCCCAGCGTGGTCGTCCTCATCGGAGGGCTCTGCAGTTCGCTGGCAACGGGTTCGCTGCCGTCGGCGTTCGAGGGCCCCGGTGGGCTCGCGACACGCCTGCGGGCCGAAGGCTGGACGGCCGACGAGATCCTCGCGTTCAGCTATCGAGGCGGCATGGTCGATGTGGCCGGGCGCTGGACCCCGGAGCCATACGACTGCGAGGACACGCGGGCGCGGACCATCGCCGACGACGCGGCCACGCTGGACCGGCAAATGCGGGGCCTTCTCGAGCGCCGGCCGGGCACGGACGTCCACGTCGTGGGGTACAGCCTCGGCGGGGTGGTGGCGTTCGCCTACCTCGCGCTGCTCGAGAGCACCGGAACCTGGACGCTGCCGGGTGGCGGGCGCCTCGCCACCGTCGTGTCGCTTGACTCGCCGCTGGGGGGCCTGCCGTTCGTGGAGGCCGCCTGCGGGATCGGAGGCGACGTCTGCGCGGCTGTCGAGCCATGCCCCGCGCCGCCAGCGCTGATCGACCTGGGCACCGTCTGGAAAACGGGCAGCGGCAAGCCGGCCGGCGCCGATCGCTCGCTCGGACGCCTGTTCGGGCGGACCATTTCCAACCAGTCGCTCGCGGCACTCGCCGCAGCGTCGCACGACGTGGCGATCCTCACTGTCGGCAACGTCCGGGATTGGGTCTACGCCCCGATCGGCCTCTTCCGGGACGTGGTCAACTTCGTTGACACGCAGTGGCTGCGCAGTGACGCCGCCGGATCCGGGCTCTACGCGCGCGCCATCGACAGCGGGCCCGCGACCTGCCCCGGCGACGACCCCACCGGCGCCAGCTGCAACCATGGGCGGGTTCTGGCCGATCCGGCCGTCCACGACGGCATTGTGGCCGCGATCGCCCGGCGGACACCCGCTGCGGCTCTGACCTGCCCGGCCGGCCGCGGCGGCTGCCTCGCGCTGCAGCCCCGCCCCTCGCCGATGCTGACAAGCACGATCGCTCCCGGCGTGGTCACGGTCGGCACGACGGGCTTCACGACCGGGCCGGTCCGCGTGAATGCAAGTTCTCGCGTGACGCTGCGGTTCATGGGAGGCGCGGTGCTGGCCGGCAGGCGCCTGGAGATCTGGAGCCGGACGCGGACCGGCGCCTAACGCTTCGTGACCTCGCGCATTGCCGACGCCACGGGCGCCGTGCGCTACTACGCGCCGCCGGTGGCGGCGTGGACGGCGTTCCAGGCGCGCTTCGCGGGCGACCTTGCCAGTGGCGCCGCGGTCAGCCCGGGCCGGGTGGCCGACATCCGCTGACGTCGCGTCTCAGCGCCCGGACCGTTCGGGGGCGCGGACCGGCCGCCCATCCACGTGGACGACCCCATCGACGGTCACCCTCGCGTCCGCATCGAGGTTCATCGTGAGCAGGGCCCGGTCCGCGAGGGCGGCCACGACCAGTGCCGTGATCGTCACCGCCCCGAAGATCAACAGCATCCGTGACGTCCCGAGGCTGTCGGCCAGCGCACCGCTCGTCAGACCGCCGATCGGGTTGATGCCCCAGAACGCGATCTCGAAGATCGAGAGCACGCGACCGCGCATCCGGGCCGGCGACAGCGCCTGGAGCAGGGCGATCGTGGTGGTGCGAAAGACGATCAGGACGC
>VGPE01000061.1 GCA_016875645.1 Chloroflexota bacterium | reverse complement strand
CCCCCGACGGAAGTGACGGAGGAGGCGACGTGGCGGAGCGCGGGCGGTTCGATGGACGAGGCGTGATCGTGACCGGGGCGGGGCAGGGGATCGGACGGGCGATCGCCGAGCGCTTCGCGCGCGACGGTGGCGGCGTGCTGGCGGCCGACCTCAACGGCGACGCCGTCGAGACCCTCGCGTCAGAGTTGCGATCGGCCGGCCTGCGGGCGATCGGGTACCACGTCGACGTGACCGATCCCGCGGCGGTCCGTGGCATGGTCGCGCGTGCCGTGGCCGAGTTCGGGGGCGTGGACGTGCTCGTCAACAACGCGGGCGTCCTGCGCCAGTCGAAGATCATGGCGACCACGCCCGAGGAGTGGGACCTCGTGATGGCCGTGAACGTGAAGGGCGTCTTCCTCTGCTCGCAGGCGGTCCACGACTCGATGGTCGCGCGCGGCGGCGGCCGGATCGTCCACATGGCCTCGCTGGCGGGTCGGGCGACGAGCACCCTGGGCGGGGCCCACTATTCGACATCCAAGGCCGCCGTTCTCGGGCTCATGCGGCACATGGCGCGAGAATGGGCGCGCGATGGGATCACCTCGAATGCGGTCAGCCCGGGAATGGTGGACACGCCGATGGCACGCAGCGGGGCCGACGCCACGCGCATGGCCGAGATCGTCGCCGATATCCCGCTCAGGCGGCTTGCCGAGCCCTCCGAGATCGCCAACCTCGTGTGCTTCCTCGCTTCGGACGAGGCGGCCTACATCACCGGCGCCAGCGTCGACATTCACGGCGGCGAACTGATCATCGCGTGAGCCCGACCCACCGGCCGCTCATGGGCGGTGGCACCCCGCCGCCGCTCCCGGCGCCGCTCCCGGACCTCGCCGACCCCATGGCCGCCGATGCGTTGATCGAGGAGGTGCTGGCGCAGGCGATGCTGGCCTATGTCCACGCCCAGGGCTCATCGCATCGTCAGGACGATGACCTCCTCTGGATCCGCGGCGGCGAGCCCTTCGCGAGCCGGAACCACGTCCTCCGGCTGCGGATGCGCACCGACGGGTTCGAGGATCGGGTGCACGCGGTCTGCTCGATCTTCGCGCCAGACTCGCTGCCGGTCACCTGGTGGGTCGGGCCCCCGTCCCGACCGGCCGATGTCGGCGGCCGCCTGCGAGCCCTCGGGCTGCACGAGGAGGAGCCGGAATTCGGGATGATCCTGGATCTCGCGGCCCCGCTGCCTTCCCTGGAGCTGCGTGCCGGAACGACGCTGGACGCCGTCGACGACCCGGACGAGCTCGAGGCCTGGCTCGATGTCATGGCGGCCGGCTACGGCTGGCCCGCCGACGGCAGCAAGCACGCCTTCTACCGGCGGCTCTACCTGCGGGACCTCGCGGAGCGCACGGTCCTGCGGGGGCACTTCCTGGTCCGGGACGGTGGAACGGCAGCCGCCGCGTCCTCGCTGTTTCTGGCCGGCGGGCACGCGTTCGTGACCAATATCGCCACGATCCCGGGCGCGCGCGGCCGCGGCCTGGGGACGCTGGCGACCCTGGCCACGCTCCGGCGGGCGCGGCAACTCGGCTACCACGCGGCCGTCCTGACGGCGTCGGTGGACGGGCGCGGCCTGTACCAGCGGCTCGGATTCCGCGAATACGGCGTCCTCGAGCGATACGTGGCGGACGCATCCGTGCTCGACGCCCGGCCAGGGGGGTGACGGCGCACGAGTTCTGCTCCACAATCCGCGACGTGGTCGGAGGAGGGGCTGCTCCGCGACGAGCGCGATTGCCCAATCGTCTCTCGCCCGTTCGCGCGGCAGGCCGGATGCCGGATGGCCGCCACGTTGCCCAACTGTCGGCTGGCCCGCTCGAGTTCACGCTGCGGCGGTCCGCGCGCGCCCGACGATTGAGGGTCGTGGTGGACCCGATGCGCGGCGTGCTGGTCACGCTGCCCTCGCGCCGGTCCGGTGGCATCGGCCTGGTGGAAGGCTTCCTCTCGGAGCGCGAGGTCTGGCTGCGCCGGCACCTGGACTCGCAGGCCCGTGAGTGGGCTCGACTCGAGGCCCAGCGCGCCGACGGCCCCGCCGGGGCAATCCGCTATCTCGGCGAGCTGCACCGCCTACACGTCGCGCAGGCCGATCTCTCGGTGCGACGCTCGAGCGTGCTGCGGGTGGGCGGCGCCGACGCCGATGAGATCCACGTGCTCATTGCCCCGCGGGACCGGCGGCCGCCGGTCCAGGTGCTGGAGGACTGGCTGCGCCAGCATGCCCGGACCACGATTGACGCGCTGGTCGGGCGCCGAGCGCCGGCCCTGCAGGTCACACCCTCCGGCGTCACCGTCCGCGACCAGCGAACCCGGTGGGGCAGCGCGGCCCGCTCGGGCCGGCTCTCCTTCTCGTGGCGCCTGATCCTCGCGCCGCCGGAGGCACTCGAGACCGTCGCGGTCCACGAACTGGCACACCTGCGGGTGTTCGGCCATGGCGCGGAGTTCTGGGCGCTGGTGGCCGGCGTGCGCCCGGACCACCGCCACTGGCGCCAGTGGCTGCGCGAGCACGCACTGGAGCTGCATACGGCCCTGGAGCCGCTGGAGGCGAACGCCGAAGCGGCCGGCTGACGGACCTGAACCGCGATTCCGCCAGTTGCGCGGATACTCCCGGGGAGTATGCTGTCGGGGTCAGGCAATGCACTGAGCCGAACCGATGGACCACGCACATCACGATCACGGGGCCATCCGGCGCACGCCGCGCCGCCCCAGCCGGTCTCGCCGCCCCAGCCGGTCTCGCCGGCTGGTCACGCCGCGCATGATCGCCACGCCGGCCACTCGGTCGCGATGTTCCGGGAGCGCTTCTGGCTCAGCCTCCTGTTGACGATTCCCGTCGTCGTCCTGAGCCACGACATCGGGAAGTGGCTGAACTACACCATCCCCGCGTTTCCGGGCTCCGAGTACGCCTCGGCCGTCCTGGGCACGATCGTCTTCCTGTATGGCGGCATCGTCTTCCTGCGGGGGGCTGCAGGCGAACTCGCCGATCGGCGGCCTGGGATGATGACCCTGATCTCGCTCGCGATCGTCGTAGCCTTCGGCGCCTCCTGGGCGGCGACACTGGGCCTCTTCGAGGTCGAGATCTGGTGGGAACTCGCCACCCTGATCACCATCATGCTGCTGGGCCACTGGCTGGAGATGCGCTCGATCGCACAGGCCCGGGGCGCCCTCTCGGCACTGGCCGAACTGCTGCCCGACATGGCCGAGCGAGTCACGGCTGCCGGCTCCGAGAACGTGCCGCTCGCTGCGCTCGCCGTGGGGGACCTCGTCCTCGTCCGGCCCGGCGGCCGCGTGCCCGTCGACGGCGAGGTCGCCGAGGGGGGGTGCGGACGTTGACGAGTCGATGGTCACCGGCGAATCGCGAGCGGTCGCCAAGGGACCGGGCGACCGCGTGGTGGCCGGCACGGTCGGCGCAGGCGGGTCTCTGCGCATCCGGGTCGCCGCCGTCGGGGAGGGCACCGCCCTGTCGGGGATCATGCGGATGGTGGCCGCGGCGCAGGCGTCGGCGTCGCGTGCCCAGGCCCTCGCGGACCGAGCAGCCGCGCTCCTGTTCTACGTGGCGCTGGCAGCCGGGGTGCTGACGCTCGTCGGGTGGGTGTTCCTCGGTGACACCGAAGGCGGACTGATGCGCACCGCGACCGTCCTGGTCATCGCCTGTCCGCATGCTCTGGGCCTCGCGATCCCGCTCGTCATCGCGATCTCCACGTCCCTGGGGGCGCGCAACGGCCTGCTTGTCAAGGACCGGCTCGCGCTGGAGCGGGCCCGTCTGCTCGACGTGGTGATCTTCGACAAGACCGGCACCCTCACGAAGGGAGAGCCGGCGCTGGTCGACGTCGCCGTCGTCGAGCCCGCCGGCGAGGTCGCGATCCTGTCGCTGGTGGCCGCGGCCGAGGCGGACTCGGAGCATCCGCTGGCGCGGGCGATCGTGGCCGGTCTGACACGCCGCGGGATCCGGGCGTCGAAGGCGGGATCATTCGAGACCGCGCCCGGGATCGGCGTCCGCGCGGTCGTCGATGGCCGGGTGGTCGAGGTCGGCGGGCCGCGACTGCTCGAGCGGCGCGGGCTGGCTGTCCCAGTCTCGCTCATGCCCGCGGTGGAGGGCTGGGCGCGCGATGGCCGGACGGTGTTATTTGCCGTGGTGGACGGGCAGCTCGGGGCCGCGCTGGCAGCGGAGGACGAGATCCGGCCCGAGTCTGCGGCCGCGGTGGCGCGGCTCCATGCAATGGGCATCCGCGTCGCGATGATCACGGGCGACAGCCGGGCTGTCGCAGATTCCGTGGCACGCCGGCTCGGCATCGACGAGGTGGCCGCGGAGGTCCTGCCGGCCGACAAGGCCGCCGCCGTCCGGGGCTTCCAGGCCGGCGGCCGGCGGGTCGCGATGGTCGGCGACGGCGTGAACGACGCTCCCGCCCTGGCCACCGCCGATGTCGGCATCGCGATCGGCGCGGGCACCGACGTGGCCGTCGAATCGGCCGGAATCGTGCTGGTCCGCAGCGATCCGGGGGACGTGGCAGGCGCCATCGAGCTCTCCCGCGCTTCTTACCGCAAGATGATCCAGAACCTGTTCTGGGCGACCGGCTACAACGTGGTCGCCATCCCGGTGGCTGCCGGCGTGCTGGTCCCGTGGGGGATCGACCTGCCGATGGCCGTAGGGGCGATCGCCATGAGTGCGTCCACGATCATCGTGGCCGCGAATGCGCAGCTGCTGCGCCGGTTGCGGCTCCGCCAGCCCGCGTCTGACGGGCAGCCGGTGTCCGTCCTCCAGCCGGCCTGACCGAAGGGAGTTCCATGTCCGAGAAGCCCACCACCGTGATCGACCCGGTCTGCGGGATGACGGTCGATGTCGCCCGAGCCGAGGCGGCCGGCCTGACTGTCGAGCACGATGGAAGGACGTACGCATTCTGCCGTGCGGGGTGCCGCCGAGCGTTCCTGGAGGAACCCGCGCCGTATGCGGCGGGGCCGCAGGTGGCTGCCACGCCGGCGCGGGGATCGTTGGCGGTCCCGCCGGTCATCGACGAGGGAATGCGGCGCTGGTACGAGAGCTGCTCGTGCTGTCTGGGTGACGCCTATCCCGAGATCAAGGCCCAGTTGGACGCAGAGCGGGCATCGGCGGCGCAGTCGTCGGTCAGCCCGGGATTCGGCGAGGCCGCCGCAACGGCGACAGCGCAAGGAGGGCACCCATGAACGAGCGACGAACGCTCCGGCCCGATGAGGACCCGGTCTGCGGGATGACGGTGGACATCGAGATGGCTCGCCTGCGCGGGCTCACGCACACCCACGAAGGTCGCGAGTACGGGTTCTGCGGCAAGGGCTGCATGCTCGAGTTCCGCGACAACCCCGAGGAGTACCTGGCGGCCGGCCACAAGCCGTCCATGTGACGGGCGACCGGGCTCCGCTCTCGCCCCGCTTGCGATTTCCCGGGATACCTGCCGGGGTGCTGCTACGGGTGTCGCGGGCCTGGGTCGTGGGGATTGGTGGAGATGAGGGGACTCGAACCCCTGACCCCCGCGATGCGAACGCGGTGCTCTCCCAGCTGAGCTACATCCCCACGGAGCCGGCGATCGCGGGCGTCACCAGCACGGCCGCGCGGCGGGTCGCCGCGGCCGCCGGAGTATAGCAAGGGGCCGGCCCCGGGCCGTCACGGGGGCCGGAGTCGGGCGCTCCCGCCGGACCCGACTCACCCTTGACGAATCGAACATCTGTTCTATCATCGTCGTGTGCCCATCCCGCCCGCGGACCTCAGCGCTGCCCTGGCGACCCTGCAACGTCGCTGGGGAAGCGCAGCTCCGCGGCGAAGGCTGGAGCCGGGCGAGGCCAGCGGCCGGGACGCTGACGCGACCCTCGTGATCGGGGCGCTTGCGGCCCTCCCGGCCCCGGCCGAGCAGGACGACTCCCCGGCGCAGCCGGCGCTCGACGATGGGCGCATCGTCCCCACCGGGTTCGCGGCGCTGGACGCGATCCTCGGGCCGGGCGGGATCCCGCGCATCGCCAGCGTCTCGCTGCGCGGTGACCACTCCAGCGGCAAGACCACCGTCGCCCTCCGGATCGCGGCGGAAGCCCAGGCCGGCGGCGCGATCGTGGCGTGGGTGGATCTCGCGCGGGCGTTCGATCCGGTCGAGGCGGTTGCGCGCGGCCTGAAGCCCGAATGGCTCGTGGTGCTGACCCCGGCCTCGCTCGACGAGGGCCTGGCCATGGCCGGTGCGCTCCTCCAGGGGCGGGCGGTGGACCTGCTGCTCGTCGATCTGCCGTCCGACCTGCGCGCCGAGCCCCGGCCCGGGCGCACATCGGATGGCCGGCGGTCGCCGGGTATCGCCGACCGCCTCCATCGGCTGACCGCGCTCGCACGTCGGGCCGGCACGCTCCTGGTCGTCCTCGAGCCACCGGGCCTGCCCCAGGGCGTGGCCGGCACGCTCACCGAATCGGTCGGACTGCGGCTCGACCTGGCCCGTCGGGCCTGGCTCCGTCTCGGGCGCGATGTCGTCGGCCAGCAGACCGAGGTCGTCGTGGACCGCAACCACTTCGGGCCGCCCGGCCGCCGGGCGGACCTGCGCATCGTCTATGCCGAAGGTGGTGATCGGGATACCTGCCTCGCGGTGCCGGGCCTGCTCCGCGAGAGCCCCATCAGCGACACCCGGCATCGTCCACCCGAGCCCCCGATCCCTCTCTCACCACGGGTCGTTCGCCATGAGACTCCTCCACCTGCTCTGGCCCCATCTGCTCCTGCGGCTCACCCGCACCCGCTGGGAGCGCTCCCACTCCACGCCCTTCCCCGCCGGCCCGATCGTGCTGGGCGGCCAGCCCTGGACGAATGGCAGCGTGCTGGACCGCAACGCCGCCGCAGGCGAGATGGGGATCCGGCGCGGGATGCCGCTGGGGAGCGCGCACCGGCTGGCGCCCGAGGCGATCTTCCTCGACCCTGACCCGGCCGCCGACGCCGACGCCCTCGAGGCGGCGCTCGAACGGCTGGGCCAGTTCAGCCCGGGGATCGCCGCCTCGACCGACCCGGCCGATCCTGGCTTCGGGCGGATCGAGGTCCACGTCGACGGGCTGCGCGCGCTCTGGGGCGACGAGCCCACGATGGTCGGCCGGATGGGCCTCGCGCTGGGCGGCATCCTGCCAGGACCGGCCCGGGCAGGGATCGCGGGCACCCATTTCGGGGCCACAGTCGCCGCCGGCCTCGCCCGTGACCATCCGCTCGTCGTCCCGACCGGTGGCGACGCGGCGTTCCTTGCACCGCTGCCCGCGGGCCTGCTGACGCCCGATCGCGACATCCGCGGCCGCCTGTCGCGGTTCGGCCTGGAGCGGATCGGCGCGGTGGCAGTGCTGCCCCGCTCCGCCCTCGTGGCGCGGTTCGGGGAGGAGGGGGCTCGGATCCACGCCCGGGCCCGGGGAATCGAGATCGTGCCCTTCCGGCCGCGCCGCGCCCCCGAGCGGCTGCGGCTGCGCCTGCCGATTGAGCCGGCCGTCTCCGACATCGAGCCGCTGCGCTTCGTCCTGCGCCGCCTCGTCGGGGCGCTGGCGGCGCAACTGACGGCCCGGGGCGTAGCGGCCCAGTGCGCCCATCTGCGGTTGACCCTCGATCCCACCTTCGCGCGACGGCCCCTGCCGGAGGGCCTGGAGCTCGTCCAGCGCCTGCCCGAGCCCACGGCCGAGGCGGAGGCGATCGAGCGCCTGCTCACTGCCCAGCTCGAACGGACGCCGCCGCCGGCCCCGGTGGCGGCACTGGACCTGGAGTTGCTCGACGTGGGGCCGGCCGTCGGCCAGCAGCTGTCGATGTTCGTGCCCCAGGCCGCCCGATCCGCCCGATTGGGATGGCAGCTGGCGCGGCTTGCCGTCACCTACGGCGAGGACCGCATCGCCCGGGTCGAGATCACCGATCCGGACGCGCCGCTGCCCGAGACGCGCTGGCGATGGCTGCCGGTCGATTCGGGTGCGAAGCGGTCAGAGGGCTTCGAGGCGGGCGAGGGGACGAGGGCCCGGTCGGCGGGTGCGCATCGGTGACGCGGCTCCTGCGCGAGCACCCCTCGATCGATGCCGAGCTGGACCCGGCCGGGGCACTGGTGGCGATCAGGTGGAACGGCCGCCGTGAGCCGGTGGAGGTGTGCAACCGCTGGCGCGTCGAAGAGGCCTGGTGGCGGACGCCGATCGCCCGCGATTACTTCAAGGTGGTCGGACGCCACTGGCTCGCCCTGGTCTACCTCGACCGGGTGGACGGCACGTGGCACCTGGAGCGGCTCTATGACTGAGCAGGCGCCGAAGCCCCGCCGCGTCTCGGGCCTCACGACCGGCCCGGGCTGGTGTCTGGCATGTCGCGCCCGGGACTAGCCGCCCGGCAGGTTCCCCACGACGAACACGACCACGAGCAGGATCAGCACACCGTAGAGAAGGACCGGTCCAAGGTAGTCACGTGGGCGAAGGGGCACGGGTGGCTCCTCAGCTGAACGGGCACTCGGCCCCGACGAGGATCGTGGCGACGGTGACCCCGCCGAGCGGCGTGATCGTCGCCTGGGCACGGCAGCCCCCGTCGCCGAGGACGTCGATGACGATGCTGCCATCCTCGAGCGGACCATTGCGCGCCTCGATGCGATACCCGGCGGCTTCGAGTGCCTCCTGCCACCAGTCGGTCGCCACGTCGACGCTCGTGCCCAACTGCAGTCTCGCGGTGGCAGGTCCCCCTCCGGTTTCGGTCGGTACGGAGCCCGGCTGGATCGGGAATCCCGGCGGGAGTGCGTCCCAGATCCGCCCCCAATCGGTCTCGGTCTGGCCGGCGACCGATGCGACGGGTCCAGTCGAGGCCGGGGCCGTGGCGGGCGCGGACGTCGGCGCCACGGATGTTGCGCTCGGCGGCGATGGCGACGTCGTGGCGCCGGGACCGGCGGTGCAGGCAGCGACGACGGCGACGAGCATGGCCAGGACGGGGAGCGTGCGGCGGACGGAGCAGCGGAAGAGGGACACCGTTTCACCTCCGGGCAGGCACGCACCGCCATGATAGGGGCGCCTGCCGAGAACGACGACGTTCGCCTCCGCGGCTTCGCGTCGACTCCCGTCTCGGACCCCCAGTGGCCGAGTCGGGTGGACAGCGTTCCTCATGACGCCGGGCGACCCCGGCGCTCGATTCGCGGCCCGCGGATCGGACCGCCCTACGGAGCCGCTCCTGCCTGCGCCGCGAGCGCTGCCGGCAGGACCACCAGGATGAGCAGGATCGCGACCGCGACGAAGATGGCCGGCCGAAGCATCGCCGTTGCCACGTAGCGATACCGCTTCATCGATCCCATGAGACGCGCAACCGGCTCGGTCTGTTGCGTGTCGATCTGCACCTGCTCCTCCTCGTATCGGGCTCTGCCGGGCCGGTGGGACCGGGGCTCGGGTTCGTGGCTAGTAGCGCTGTTTGAACTCGAATACGGGCGACTTGAACGTGCGACTGAACACCTTGTAGGTCGTCTGGAGTGTGTACGTGCCGGCGCGGAGGCGGTTCGCCGGCCCCAGGACGATGTGCCGGACCGTCCTCGCCGTGCGACCGGCAGACGCGCTCATGATGGTGCTTCCGCGCACCACGATGCGGTTGCGCGCGTCCCGGATGACCCAGTCCACGCGGCCTCGCTCGGGGACGCGGCCGCGATTCGTGAAGATGAGGTTGAGGTCGGCCCTGACGATCCCGTTCTTGCGGGCAAGGTGGAAGACCGAGCTCTTCAACACGACGGATCGGCCAGGTTCGGCGAACTTCTTGCGAAGCACCGTCCACAACTCCGAGCGCCCGCGATCGTTGTCGAGCGCCCAGATGCCGACTCCTGCAAGTTTCTTCGAAATGGCGAGGTCGTACTTGGCGCCGATGCTGCGCGCGTCCTCGAACCAGACCTGGCGGAACGTCTTGCGCGTGTCGTCGCGGTAGGTGAAGTAGGGCGTCTTGGCAACCGGGTCGCGCTCGATCACGACCTTGGGGTTCGCCTTGAGATACCCGACGATCGTGGCGTAGGTGACCGCGTGCGGCCGCCCGAACTTGCGGTTGCGCTGGACCTCGGCGTTGGGGGCCTTCTTCGTGACCGGCCAGTCGTAGCCGTAGTACGGCACCCCGAGGATCACCTTGCCCGGCGGCGCGTACTTGAGGAAGCGCTCGACATGGCTGCGGACGCTGAAGCCTCCATCGATCGGCGCGACAGATCCGGCCTGGTCGGAGCTGGTGGTCCGGTAGTCGTAGGCCATCATGAAGATCTGGTCCACGTGCGGCAGCAGGCCCTTGACCGTGGCCGCCGCAGGGTTCGCTTCCAGCGCGACCACCAGCGTGCTGCGCGGCAGCTTCTTGCGCAACGCGGCGCGGAACTTCGCAACAAAGGCGTTGAACGACTTGCCGAGCGACTCGGGCAGCGGCTCGAAGTCGAGGTTTGCGCCGTCCGCCTTGCGGGCGACCACGAGCTTGACCGCCTGTTCGATGAACCGCTTCTGTGCTGCGCTGCTGCCGAGGAACCTGCGCATCGCGGTCAGGTCGCTCCAGCCGAACAGCTGGAACGTGGGCACGACGCGCACGCCATGAGCGTGGGCGGCGTTGGTGACCGCAACAGCGTGTGGGCTGATGAACGCGGCGTAGCCCCAGCCGCGCCGGTCGAGGTTCCCGTCGGACTTGATGCCGATGCCGAAGAACGCGATCGTCGTGAGGAGGCGGTAGTCCAGCCGCTCGGCGGTCCCGGCGTTCAGCTGCCAGTAGGGCAGGTAGCCGTAGACCTCGTGGGTGAGCGACGCGGGACGGTTGGCGCGGGCCCGGATGGCGCTTGCACCGACGAGGTCGGTGTCGTCCGGCTCGGGCCCGCGCACCAGGGAATCGAGCGGCAGGAGGCCGATCCCCACGACCAGCACCAGCAGGAACGCGACAAGCTTCCGGGCGCGGCCACGCAGCATGGGCTCCAACGGTAGCTGCGACCGGTTGATCCTGCAAGAAATCGGGCCCGGCATGCATGGGCTCGAACAGATGTTCTATTCTGGTGGCAGCCCCCTGTGCCCGCGGGTGTGTCCGATGACCGTTCCCTACGCCGAGCTGCACTGTCATAGCCAGTTCTCGCTGCTCGATGGTGCGTCGGCGCCAGGCGAGCTGGTCGAGCGTGCGGTCGAGCTGGGTCTCGAGGCGCTCGCGATCACGGACCGCCTCGGCCTGTATGGCGCCGTGCGCTTCGTCAGTGCCGCCCAGGAGGCGGGCATCCGGCCGATCGTGGGCGTCGAGATCGAACTGGCCGATGCCGTCGTCGCGGATCCGGGAGGATTCGTCGTGCCGGCACGGCGCGAACTCCGCCGACGGCGAGGGCCGGCGGACGCGGCCGCGATCCCGCGTGAAGGGCTGCCCGCCCGGCCCCGCCCGTGCCGTGCCCGCCTGCCCGGCCATCGGGTCGCGGTCAAGGAGGACCTGCGGGGGATCGGTGAGGCGCAGCGCGGCCCGCACCTGTTGCTGCTCGCCCGGGACGGGATCGGCTACCGGTCCCTTGCCCGACTCGTCTCGCACGCCAACCTCGCGGGCACCAAGCGCGTACCCCGCTTCACCAACGCCCTGCTCGCGCAGCACACTGAGGGCCTCGTGGCCCTGTCCGGCTGCGGCCAGGGCGAGGTCGCACGGCGCCTCCGGGCAGGTGACCGGGAAGGGGCGTCGGCGGCGGCCCGGCGCCTCGCAGCGCTGTTCGGGACGGCCGACAGCGTCGCCGGCAGCGGCTTCCTCATCGAGCTCTCGCACCACCTGCTGCCCGACGACGACTGGCTCGTGGCCGAGTGCGCGAGCCTTGCCGGCGAGCTCGGTCTGCCGGTCGTGGTCACCAACGACGCCCACTACGCGCGACCGGACGGGCGCGAACTGCACGACGTGCTCACGGCGATCCACCACGGGCGAACCCTCGACACCCTGGCCGACCTGCGCCGTTCGGACGGCGAGTCGTACCTCAAATCGGGTGCCGAACTGCTCGCGATGCCGCCTGCGGACGCGGGCGGTCGCGCGGCCGATCCGCGCACGGCGGCGGCCTGGGCGTCGGGCATTGCCAACTCGGTCGAGCTTGCGCGCTCGTGCTCGATCGACCTCGGCTTCGAGCGCTACCGCTTTCCGGGCTTCCCGATCCCACCCGCCGAGACGGCCTTCTCGTATCTCGCGCAACTCTGCCAGGAAGGCGCCCGCGCCCGGTACCACCCCCTGACGCCGGCGGTGCTCAAGCAGCTCGCCCATGAGCTGGACGTGATCGAGAAGACCGGCCTCGCCGAGTTCTTCCTGATCTGCTGGGACCTGATGCGCTTCGCGAAGTCGCGCGGCATCCCGGCCCAGGGGCGGGGAAGCGCGGCGGATTCGATCGTGGCATACGTCCTGGGCATCACCCGCGTGGACCCGATCCGCCACCGCCTGCTCTTCGAGCGCTTCATCAACGAGGGCCGCACGACCTACCCCGATGTCGACATCGACTTCAGCAACGCCCGCCGCGAAGAGGTCATCCAGTACGTCTACGAACGCTACGGCGCCGAGCACACGGGGATGGTCTGCAACCTCGTCACGTACCGGGCGCGCTCGGCCGTGCGCGAGGTCGGTTACGCGCTGGGCTTCCCGCGGCCGCTGGTGGACCGGGTGGCGAAGGCGCTTGAGACCTACGACTCGGTCATGGTCCGGCGCGACCTGGAAGCGGAGGGTGGCTTCGCCCAGTTCTTCGCGAAACCGGGCGAGGGGGCCGAGGCCGAGCACGTCGCCGGGCAGCAGGGTTTCGTGGACGGGATGGGCCAGCTGAACCACGGCCGCGGCGGCCCGGACGCCCTCGCGCCCCGGACCGCCATCCGCGGCGGCGGCACCTCGGACGACGAAGGCGGCCCGGGCGATTCGCCGGCCAGCGTCCGTTGGTTGCGGGCCGGGCAGGCGCCGACGAGCTCCGTCGCCCGCCTGGAGTCGCCCTCGCCGCCCGTGCGCCACCCGGGCTCCACCGTCGGCCTGTCGGACTGGGAGCGCTGGCTCGAGTTCTGTGCCCGGATGGACGGCATC
>VGPE01000060.1 GCA_016875645.1 Chloroflexota bacterium | reverse complement strand
GGGCTCAGCGCAGCTGATCGACGGGGGCTGGACGGCCCGCTGACGACACGGGCCCGGCCGCGTCGGCGCGCCACCGGCGCCACGCTCGACCGTCGGGCGGTCTACGCTGTCCCTCGACCGGAGGCCGGAGGACCCGACGGCCCGGGACCGACGACGCGCGCGCTCACCACGCGCCGGCTTGCCGCCGACTGACCGTCCGGGGAGCCATCGGCCGGCGGCGTGCACGGATCCGCACGAGGGAGCAGATCGCGGTGGAGGGCGAGCGCGCGTTGAATGGCTGGCAGGCGGGCACTCGTCCCGATCCGGACGCCGGTGCCGATCCTGACTACGGCATCGTCGACGTCAACACCCAGATCGGATCGCACCACGGCCGCGCTGCGGGGGCACCGCCGGAGGATCTCGCGCGCGAGCGCCGCGAGCACGGCGTCCGCCTGACGCTGGCTCGCCACCGGACCGCGGCCCTGGGCGAGGCGACGTTCGGCAATAGCCTCCTGCTCGAGGCCGCCCAGGCGGACCCCGCGATCGTGCCGGTCGCCACGCTCACCGTCGATCGCTCCGACGAGTACCTGCGCCGGATCGGCGCCATCGCGTCGAAGGTCGCCGCCTTCTGGCTGGAGGGCCGCGCCGTCCCGATCGACTCGGTGGCCTCCGAGAACCTCGCGCGGACCGCCGCCTCCACGGGCAGGCCGCTGTTCATCGTCCTGGGCGAATGGGCTGACGCATCGCGGATCGGGCGGGCAACAGCGGATCTCGGCGTTCCCGTGATCCTCGTCGGCCACCACTACGACCATTCCGTTGACAACCTGGCCGCGGCGCGGCGGTATCCGCACCTGCACCTCGAGACCAGCCGCATGGCGCACCTGGGCGCGATCGAGGTGGCCGTCCGCGAGATCGGTGCCGAGCGTGTCCTGTACGGCAGCGGGGCGCCGTTCCGCGCGATGCAGTCGGGCATCAATGCGATCGTCGCGGCGCCGATCAGCGACGACGAGAAGCGACTGATCCTCGGCGACAACGCCCGGCGCCTGTTTGGCCTGCCCTCTTCGGCGACCGCGACCACGCTCCCCGCCGTCGTCCGCCCGCGCCGCGTGATCGACGCCCACACCCACCTGGGGCCCCTGCCGTGGGATGCGCCCTACGTGGACGATCGCGACCTGATGCCGCTGCTGGCTGCCCAGAACAACGCGGTCGCCGCCGTCGCCTCGTCGGTCCACGCGCTGGGGGCCGACACCGATGCTGGCAACGCCCGCACCGTCGAGGTCTGCGGCGCGGGGACGGGCCAGCTCGGCTACATCGCCGGGGACCCCAACGATGTCGAGGCAACCCGCGACCAGATCCGCCGGTTCGGGGACAAGCCCGGCATCGTGGGCACAAAGGTGCACTGCCAGTGGTCGGGCCGGCCGACGGGCAGCCGTGAGATCGCGGCCCTGTTCGAGGTCTTCGCCGACTACGGCAGACCCGTGAAGATCCACAACGACGGGCCCGACTGGGACGCGCGCCTGCTGGACCTCGCGCGCCGCCACCCGCGCCTGCCGATCATCATCGCCCACGGCGGCCTGGGCTACCCGATGCTGGAGGGCGCCGCGCTGACCGCGGCGGCGGACAACATCTACCTCGAGATGTGCAGCAGCTTCGCGCAGATCCCCACGGTGCGCCAGATGCTCCACATCATGCCCCCGCACAAGTTCCTCTACGGCACCGACGCGCCGCTGCTGGACCCGAGCTTCGTGCTGGGCACCTACCAGGATGCGCACATCCCGGCCGACCGCCAGGACGCCACGTACCACGACAACGCGGCGCGCCTCTTCGGCCTCGCCTGAGCCTCGCCCGAGCCCGCCGCCCACCTGAGGGGGACGCACCACCACGTGACTGACCACGGCTTCATCGACGTCAACAGCCAGATCGGACCGGCCCACGGCAACGCCGCCGGCGCGACCGCAGAGACCCTCGCCGCAGAGCGGCGCGCCCACGGAATCCGCCACTCCCTCGTCCGCCACCGCAACGCCCTGTACGGGGAGAGCCGCCTGGGCAACCGGGCCGTCCTCGAGGCCTGTGAGCGCGACCCGGGCCTCCACCCGGTCGCCGTACTGGCTCCGGAGCGGAGCGACACGCTGGACCAGGCGTCGGGCCTGGGCTCACGCGTGGCCGGCTTCTGGCTGGAGGGCGAGGCCCTGCCCGGCAAGGGTGGTGCGGCGACTGATCGGCTCGTGCGAGCCGCAGCCGCCACCGGCAAGCCGCTGATCGCCGCGATCCGGGCCTACGGCGACGCGTCCGCGGTCGGCGCCGCCACGGCCGGGCTCGGCGTGCCCGTGGTCCTGTCGGGCTGGCACTACATCAACTCCGTGGACGTGCTCGCGGCCGCCCGCCACTGGGAGCACCTGTTCGTGGAGTCGTCCCGGGCGGCGCACCTGGGCGCAATCGGGATCGCCGTCCGCGAGATCGGCGCCGAACGTGTCCTGCTCGGTACCGAAGCTCCCATTCGCGCGATGCGGTCCTCCCTCAACGCGATCCTCACGGCGCCGATCCCCGACGACGCGAAGCGCGCGATTCTCGGCGGCAACGCGGCGCGCATCTTCGGGCTGCCGGCCGGGCCCATCGAGCTGCCGGAGGTCCGCCGGCTGGCCCGTGCCGTCGACGTGCACACCCACAGCGGTCCGTTGCGGTGGGATGTCACCGACCTCGACTTCCCGGATCTCGTCCCGGAACTTGCCCGTCTGACCGGCACCACGCATGCCGTCTCGTCGAGCATCCTTGCGATCAATTCCGACACCGAGGCCGGCAATCTCGAGGTCGTGGAGGGCTGCGCCCGGCTGCCGGGCCAGGTCGGCTACCTCGTGGCGGACCCCAACGACCTCGACGCGACCCGCGACCAGATCCGGCGCTGGGGCGACGCGCCCGGAATCGTCGGGATCAAGGTGCACTGCGAGGGCTCGAGCCGCCACACGGGGACCAGCCAGATCCGCGACGTCTTCCGCATCCTCGCCGACTACGGGCGGCCGGTGAAGATCCACAACGACGGCCCTGAGTGGGAGCAGCACCTGGTCCGGATCGCGCGCGACCACCCGCGGCTGCCGATCGTGATCGCCCACGGCGGCCTGGGCTTCCCCGACCGGCCGGGGGCATGGGCCACCGTCCAGGCCGACAACATCCACCTGGAGATGTCCAGCAGCTTCGCCACGCTCGAGCGGGTGCGGGAGGTCGCGCGGACGGTGCCCCGCCACAAGTTCCTCTACGGCACAGACGCGCCGCTCCTGGATCCGGCCTACGTGCTGGGCACGTACCAGGACGCCCAGATCCCGGAGGACCAGCAGGACGACGTCTATTTCGGCAACGCGGCCCGGCTCTACGGGCTGACCTGATTTTCCGTCACCGGAGCGGGCGCCGTCGTCGGCCCCGCCGGACCAGGACCCCCAGGAGGTTCACCCTTGACCACGTACCGCACCGCCATCATCGGCCTGTCCTGGATCGCCACCGATCCACCGCCGCCGGCATCGGATCCTGTGCTCGGGACGTCCATCCCGTACAGCCACGCAGCGGCCCTCGCCGCAGTGCCGAACGTGGAGGTCGTCGCCGGCTGCGACATCAACCCGGCCATGCGCGACCAGTTCCTGGAGCGCTGGAGCGGTCGCTGGCCGGGCGCGAAGACCTACGAGAACTACCGCGAGATGCTCGCGCGGGAGAAGCCGGACCTCGTCTCGATCGTGACGCCGGACTTCCTCCACGCCGACCCGTTCCTCGCCGCCGTCGAGCACGGCGCGAAGGGCATCTTCTGCGACAAGCCGCTGGCCACCAACCTCGCGGACGCGGACCGGATGGTCGCCGCCGCGAAGGCCGCCGGCACGGTCGTCAACATCAACTTCACGCGCCGCTGGATCCCCCAGTACGTCAACGCGCGGGCGATCCTCCGGTCGGGCCGCCTGGGCGATCTGTCGCAGATCATCGCGGAGTCCGGCGGCCCGCGGGCGATGCTCTTCCGCAACCACACCCACCTGGTCGACCTGCTCTGCTACTACGCCGACGGCGATCCCATCTGGGTCGTCAGCGAACTGGAGCCCGGGTTCGAGGACTACGGCACCGAGTACAAGGGCGACGGCGGCAAGACCGAGAGCAGCGAGCCGGCGGCGAACTACTACGTCGCCTTCGCCAACGGCGTGCGCGCCTACCTCACGGGCATGAAGAACACCCAGCCCGACACGATCGTGAGCCTCCGGGCCGCGAAGGGCCGGATCACGGTCGATGAGTTCGGCTCGGAGCTGCGCGCGATCGCGGGCGGCGGCACGATGATGCCCAGCGGCGCACCCACCCGCCAGACCGAGTTCCTGGCCCCGGCCTATTCCATTTCGGGCATGCACGCCGCGGTCGTGGACCTCATCACGGGCCTCGAGACCGGCCGTCCCACCGCGAGTCCGGTTGAGCACGCGCGGCGCACGACCGCCATCATTGAGGCCGTGCTCCAGTCGCAGGCGCAGGGGAACGTGCGCGTGCCCGTCGCGCCGCCGCAGCCGTAGCGAACCAGCCCCAGCAGGCAGAGATCAGGACAGGAGGGAACCACCCATGCGCCTCGCCTCGTACCAGGGCTCCAACGGAGCGGCCCGGTCGGCCGTCATCGTCAAGCAGGGCGGCGGTGACGTCGTCGTCGACCTCAACGAAGCGTCCGGCGGCCGCCTCTCGGCCAGCCTCTTCGACGTGATCAACGCCGGCGATTCGGCACTCGCCGAGGCCCGCCGCATCGCCGGGTCCGGCGCCCAGGGCAAGCCCCTCGGCTCGGTCAAGCTGCTGGCCCCGATCCAGCGGCCCGGCAAGCTGATCTGCATCGCCGGCAACTTCCAGAAGCACATCGAAGAGGGCGGCGGGCAGCGGGTCGACAAGAACGTCATCGTTCCCAAGCTGTTCATCAAGCCCAGCTCCTCGATCATCGGGCCGGGTGACGCGGTGACGCTGCCGCCCACGTCTGAGAACTCGACCGACTGGGAGCTGGAGCTCGCCGTCGTCATCGGCAAGCGCGGCCGCGACATCCCCTACGAGCGCGCGCTCGACTACGTCGTCGGCTACTCGGTGATCAACGACATCTCCGGCCGCTCGATGGACTGGAACGTCGCCGGGCGCAACCCGGGCGGCTTCGACTCCTTCTTCGACTGGCTCAACGGCAAGTGGATCGACGGCTTCGCCGCGTGGGGCCCGTGGATCACCACCACCGACGAGGTCCCGAACCCGAGCAACATGGACATGGAGCTCAAGGTCAACGACAAGGTGTGGCAGAAGGGCAACACCGGGGACATGATCTTCAACTTCGCGGAGATCATCTCCTTCGCGTCCCAGTTCATGACCTGGGAGCCGGGCGACGTGATCGCGTCGGGCACCCTCGACGGAACCGGCGACGCGGCCGGTGTCTACCTCAAGGCGGGCGACGTCCAGTACGGCACGATCGGCCACCTCGGCACGCTCGTGACGCCGGTCGCCGCGCGCACGTCGCCCATCGGCCTCAAGTGGCGGGCATAGGCAGCACGTCGCCCGCCTGACCAGTCTGCGAAGGGGCCGCGGACCTGCCTCGATGTTCGACCTGATCATCCGCGGGGGGAGCTTGATCGACGGATCGGGCTCCCCCCGCCGTCGTTCCGACGTCGGGGTCCGCGAGGGTCGCGTGGCGGCTCTCGGGGACCTGTCCGCCGCCGAAGCCGCTGACACGATCGACGCGGCCGGGCGGATCGTGGCGCCCGGATTCGTCGACATCCACACCCATTCCGATTTCACGATCCTCTCGGATCCCCGTGCGCGCAGCTCCGTGCGCCAGGGGGTCACGACCGAGGTCATCGGCAACTGCGGCATGAGCCCGGCGCCCCTCACCGACGCGCGGGCCGCCGAGATCCGCGACGCGCTCAAGGGCATCGACCCCGACCCGGCCGTGCGAGCGTCGTGGCGCTCGTTCGCCGAGTACGCCGCCGCCGTCGAGCGGGCCCGACCCGCGATCAACGTGGCGCCGCTCATCGGCCACATCACGCTCAAGGTTGCCGCCGGCGGCAACGAGGCCCGCCCGGCCACGACCGACGAACGGGCCACCATGGTTCGGCTGCTCGATGAGTCGTTCGAGGCCGGCGCCGTCGGCCTGTCGACCGGCCTCATGTTCCCGCCGGCGATGTCGGCGGACTTCGACGAGCTGGTTGCCCTGGGCCGGGCCGTCGCCCGCCATGGCCGGCTGTTCGCGGTCCACATGCGCAACTACAACGATCGCCTGCTGGGTGCCGTGGAGGAGGCGATCGCGGTGGCCCGGGCCACGGGCTGCCGGCTGCAGGTGTCGCACCTGGCCGTCGCCGGGCGTCGCAACTGGGGCAAGGTCCCGCAGGCCCTCGCCCTGATCGACCGCGCCCGCGGGGAGGGCCTCGACATCGGGACCGACATCTACCCCTATGTCGCGGGCTCCGCGAACACCTCGCAGATTCTGCCGGAGTGGGCGCAGGCGGGCGGGGCGCCGGCCATCGTCGAACGCCTCGGGGACGAAGCCGAACGGCGCCGGATCCTGGAGGACTGGCGATCCTCGCGCTTCATCGACTGGGACGAGGTGGAGATCGTCCTGGTCGACCCGGGCATGGAGGAGTTGCTCGGGCTCACGGTCGAGGAGATCGGCCGGCGCCGCGGAATCGACCCGTCGCTCGCGGTGCTCGATCTCATCCGCGACACGGAGAACCGGGCAATGAGCGTGGGCTACGGTCGCTCCGAGGACGACCTGCTGGCCGTGCTCTGCCACGAGGCGACCTCGATCGGCTCCGACGGCGTCGCGATGGACCCCGACGGTCCATCCGGGGTTGGCCGGCCGCACCCTCGCTCGTTCGGCTGCTACCCGCGCTTCCTCGGGCGCTACGTGCGGGACCAGGGCCTGGTCACACTCGAGGGCGCCATCGCCATGGCCACGTCGCGTCCCGCCGAGCGGATCGGCCTTGCGGATCGCGGGCTGGTCGCCGAGGGCCGCCGTGCCGACCTCGTGGTCGTTGACCCGGAGACGGTGCTCGACAACGCCACGTTCGCCGAGCCGCACCGGTTCCCGGCGGGGATCGAGGAGGTGATCGTGGCCGGGAGCCGCGTGATCGCAGCCGGCGAACAACGCGATGACGTGCGTCCCGGCGGGGTCGTGAGGCGCGCCGCGACCATCGCATGAACCGTCTTCGCGGGTCGGTCGCCTCGCCCGCGGCGCTGTCCCGGCGACGACCCGTCCGGACGCTGTTCCTCGGGATCACCCTGAGCCGGCTTGGCGAGTCGCTGACGGTCGTGTCGCTGATCTGGATCGTGTTCCAGGAGACGCAGTCCGCCCAGGGCGTGGCAGTTGCCCAGTTCGCCTACACGGCGCTGATCCCGGTCGGCGGGCTGTTCGTCGGGGCAGTGCTCGACCGCTATCGCGTGGTGCCGGTGATGGTGCTCGACGCGTTCCTCAAGGTCGGGGTCGTGCTGCTGGCCATCGCGGCCGCCCTGGCCGGGGTGGGCGTCGTGCCGGCGGCCCTGCTTGCCGCGCTGTACCTCGGTCTCGCCTGGATGGTGGGCGGGGCGGGCCTGCCGACCCTCATCGCGGGCACCGTCGCGCCGGACGGCCACCCGCGCGCGAACCTCGCCGATTCGCTGACCTGGTCCCTGACCGCCTTCGTGGGGCCGATCCTGGCCGGCATCCTGATCGAGACGATCGGTCCGATCGCCGGGCTGGCGGCCGGCGCGGCCTGTGCGCTCGGCTACGGCCTGCTCCTGTGGTCGATCCAGGCCAACCTGATGTCCCACCTGCCGCCGGCAACGATCGGTGCGCTGGGCATCAAGGGGATCACGAGCGGGTTCCGGCTGGTCTTCCGCAGCCCGTTGCTGCTCAGCCTGACCGGGATGTTCACCTCGCTCAACGCGATCCAGACCGTGTACACCGTTGCCCTGCCGATCTACGCGACGCAGGTCCTGGGCGGCGGCGCGGCGGAGTACACCCTGCTGCTCTCGATCCGCTCGGTCGGCGAGATGGCCGGCACGATCCTCGGACGCTGGACCGCGCCGCGAATCGGCGTCGGTCGGGCGATCGTCCTTGCCGTCCTGTCCGGCGGGGCCCTGATCCTGCCGCTGGTCGCGATCACGTCCGTGCCGGTCGCGGTGGTCGCAATTCTCGTGGCCGGCCTGGTCGGCAACTCGCAGGGGCCATGGATCCAGGTCATTCGGATGCGCGTGATCCCGCCCGAGATGCGAAGCCGGGCGTTCGGCTCGATCCGGACCATGACCAACTCGCTGGCCCCGGTCGCCGCCCTCACGGCGGGCGTGATCGTGCCGCTGGTGGGGGTGCCGGCGATCTTCGGGATCGTCGCGGCGGGCTGGATCGCCACGGGCATCGGCCTCGCGAGCGTGCGCGAGTTGCGCGAGAGCGCTGCGTGACCGCCGTGGCGGACGCCGCGTTGGTGTCGGAAGCGGCCGTCGCACGAGCGCTGCGGCTGCTGTGGGCCAGCACTGCCGTCCGAGCCCTCGGCGACACGATGATCATGGTCGCGCTGGTCTGGGTGATCTTCGAGGCGACGGGGGACGCCGGCGGGCAGGCCCTGTTCCAATTCGCCTACACGTCGCTGATCGCGGTGGGCAGCCTGGTGGTCGGCGCGCTGCTCGACCGGTACCGCGTGGTGCCGGCGATGGTCGCCGACGGAGTCGGTCGAGCGATCGCGGGGGTCCTCGTCATCGCCGCCCTGGCGGCGGACGTCCTGGTGCTGCCGACGGCGCTGCTCGTCGCCTTCTACCTGGGCCTGACCCTCCAGTTCACGGGCAACGGCTTCCCGGCGATCGTTGCGGCCGCCCTTGAGCCGCGGCATCACCCGCGCGCGAACATGATCGAGGGCCTGGCCGGCGGGATCGCCGGCATCAGCGGGCCCGTTGTCGCGGGCTGGCTGATCGCCACGTCCGGGGTCTCGACGGCGCTCGCCGCCGGGGTCGTCGCGAGCCTCGTCGGTGCCGCGCTCCTCGCGATCGGGCGGCGCCCGCTGATGGACCGGCTGCCGCCGCGTTCGGTCGGGGTGGTGGGCCTGGCGGGCATCGTGGCCGGAATCCGGTACGTGGCGACGCGGCCGGTGCTGCTCGCCACGTCGGTGGCGTTCGCCGGCGGCGGCATCTTCGGGATCATGGCCAGCGTGGCCCTGCCCCTCTACGCCACCGAGGTGCTCAGCGGCGACGTGGGTGCCTATTCGCTGCTGGTGAGCGCGGCATCCATCGGGGCGATCCCCGGGATCCTCCTCGGTCGCGCCGTAGGCCGTCGTGTAGGGACCGGTCGCGCCCTGATCGGCGGCATGGTTCTCGCCGGGCTCCTCCAGGCCGGCCTCGCCTTCGTGGACGAGCTGCCCGCCGCCGTCACCCTGGTGGCGCTCGCCGGCTTCGTCAGCGGCTCGGCCGGGGCGTGGGCGAATACCCTCAGAATGGCCAGCATGGATGCCTCGATGCGCGGCCGGGCCTTCGGCGCGATGCGCGCGATCACGCACACGCCAGCGCCGTTCGCCGCCCTGGCGGCAGCGGCCGTGGTGCCGGTCGTCGGGATCCCCGGCACGTTCCTGCTGGCGGGTATCAACGCGGTGCTCATGGGCGTCGGGCTGGCGCTGGTGCGCAGCATCCGGGAGGGATAGCGATGGATCAGCGTGTGCTCGGACGGACTGGGCTCTCCGTGTCCGCGCTCGGCCTGGGCGGGGGCGCCGTCGGCGGGCTGATGGTGCGCGGGTCGGCCGCGGACCAGGAGCGGGCACTGGGCGTCGCGTTCGACGCGGGGATCACCTTCATCGACACCGCGCCGTCCTACGGTGACGGGGCGTCGGAGACGAACCTCGGCCGGGCGCTGGGCCGGGTGGCGGCGGGCCGCGCCAACGTGGTGCTGGCGACCAAGTTCACCATCCCGTCCGGCCCCGACCGCGATCTCGGGTCAGTGATCGAGGAGTCGCTCGACGCCAGCCTCCGGCGGCTGGGCCGAGAGCGGGTCGACCTCCTGCAATTGCACAACGCGATCGGCAGCGACGCCGCGGTGCCGGGTCGTTCCCTCGAGCCGGCCCGCGTCATCGAAGCGGTCGCTCCCGGGCTCGAGCGGCTCCGCACCGCGGGCAAGATCGGCTGCTACGGGATCACCGCGATCGGGGATCACGAAGCGCTGAACGCCGTGATCGATTCGGGCCGGTTCCAGACCGCCCAGGTGCCGTTCAACCTTCTTGCTCCGACGGCCGACGGCGTCCTGCCCCGGGCCGCGGCGAGCGGCATGGGCACGATCGGCATCCGGGTCCTGGCCGGGGGCGCCCTGTCGGGATCGGACTGGCGTCACCCGATCGGCATGGCGCAGGTGGCACCGATCGGCACGGGCGCCACCTACGCCGAAGATGTGGCTGCTGCCGGGCGCTTCCGGGGCCTGGTGGACGGTGGCTGGGCCCGGTCCCTTGCCGAAGCAGCGCTGCGGTTCGCGGCCTTCTCGCCGGACGCATCCACCGTGCTGGTCGGGGTATCCACCGTGGAACAGCTCCAGGATGCGATCGCCGCGACCGAGCGCGGCCCGCTGCCATCCGAGGCCATGGCGTTGATCGAGAACGTCTGGCGGGGCTGAAGCCGATCCGCTCGCCCACGGTCGTTCCTCCCGGATTACCGGCGGGGGCGGTCGTATGCGCCGGTCTTGTCCGCGGTACCCGTCCGGGCGGTACCGCGTGACGAATCGGGCCGTTTCGGAGCCGATCGAGGCCCTGGACCGCACATCCGACCGCCCGGATCGGTAGGACGGACAGACTTGCGGAGCGACGCAGCGCCGGGGCTCCGGGACCGCCCCGGCAGCGTCCGTCGTCGGTCACAATCCGGCCATCTGAAGGAGGGGTCGATGAAGATCACTGACGTCCGGACGATGCGCCTCACCGGTCCCGATCCGCACGGGATCGGCGGGATCGGGCGCGACGTGACCATCGAGCTGGTGCGCGTGGACACGGACGCCGGCCTCTACGGCATCGGCGAGGCGGGCAACTTCCTGGGCGACCGGCAGGGGATCGCCTACTGCCGGGAGTGGTTGATGGGCCGCGACCCGCTCGCCATCAACCCCTTCGTGCGGGCGATGATCACGGGCGGCCTGCCGCCGTACGACCCGCAGATGAGTGCCACGGCCACGGTGGACGGGCCGGTGGCCTGGTCGGTGAGCGGCGTGGAGACGGCGCTCTGCGACCTGGCCGGCAAGATCCTGGGCACGCCCGTGTACAACCTCCTGGGCGGCGCCTTTCGCGACCGGATCCGGGTCTACCTGGACCGGAGCGGCGTCACGGATCCCACGGACCTGGGCCAGTGGCGCGCCCTCGCCGAGCGCGTGACGGCCGAAGGGTTCGCGGACTTCAAGTTCGACGCCGAGTGGATCGCGCCCGAGCTGTCGCGCGACCCCTGGAACCGGCAGATGCGCAATGAGCAGGTGCGGGCCACCTTCGAACGCCTGGCCGTTGTGCGCGAGGTGGCGGGGCCCGACGCCGAGATCGCGCTCGATGGCCACATGAGCTTCGACGTGGAGACCGCGATCCGCCTGGCCCGGGCGCTGGAGCCCCTTCGCCTCAAGTGGTTCGAGGACCCGGTGCCGATCATCAACTTCGACGCCCAGAAGCGCGTCCGCGACGAATCGCCCATCCCGATCTGCGCCGGCGAGATGCTGGTGCCTGACCAGTTCCGGGAGATGATCGACCGGAACGCGGTGGACATCATCCACCCCGACCTGCTCTTCGTGGGCGGACTCCACGAGGGCAAGAAGGTGGCCGACTACGCCGACATGCACGCCATCCCGATGGCGATCCACAACAACGGCTCGGCCATGAACACCATTGCCGAGGCGCACCTGGGCGCGGCGTGCGCGAACTTCATCGGCGTCGAGTACCACTTCTGGGACGCGAAGTGGATCGCCCAGGTCGTGCGGCGCGAGGGCGTGGAGACGTTCGACTCCGAGGGGTTCGTTCCGCTGACCGACGCACCGGGCTACGGCGTGGAGATCGACCTCGACATTGCGCGGCGCTACCTGGCGCCGGGCGAGTCCCTGTTCTGAGCCATCTCAAGGAGGCGTCGTGAACGTTCCGCCGATCGAGCCGATCCCGGTCGACCAGCTCGAGGTGCTGCGGCGCGAGGACTGCACCGCGATCTACAACGTCATGAAGTTCGCCGGGTTGGCCGCGCCCGATGCCTACTCCGGGCCGGAGCTGCGCTGCCTGTTCCCGGATCTGCCGCTGCCGATCGTCGGGTACGCGATGACGTCGGAGTGGACGGCGGGCGAGACGGGCGGGGTGAACGTGGACTCACTCGCCTGGCTCGACCACATGGAGGCGTCGCCCGGGCCGAAGATCGCGGTGCTGGCAGACGTGGGGTCGTCACCGGGGCGTGGCGGGATCGTCGGCGACGGGATGATGGCCGAGTACCGCGCGTTCGGATGCGTGGGCTCGGTCGTCGGCGGGAGCGTGATGGACATTATCCCCATGACGAAGCTCCGCTTCCCGGTCTGGGCGACGGGGGTCGTGCCTGCCTACGACCAGCTGCGGTTCGCCGCCTTCGGGCGCCCGGTGGACATCGGGCCGCTCCGCGTGTCCAACGGCGACATCCTCATGGCCGACCAGGGCGGCGTGATCCGCATCCCGCGTGCAGACCTGCAGGCGGTGATCGACGGCATCCCCGCCTTCCGCGCGCTGGAGCGATCGGCGGCGGAGACGATCAATCGGCCGGGCCTCACGGCGGCGGAGCTGCGGGCCTGGTATGCGGCGAACGAGCCGGAGTTCCTCGGCGACGAGGAAGCGTAGGCGAGGCTCGCGTCGGCGCTCCGCAAGCCAACCGGCGGAACGCTCGCGCACGCCCGGCGTCGCGCCTGCGCCCGCCCGGCGTCGAGCGGCGCTGTGACTGCTGGCACAGGGCTTCCGGCACGTTGCAGAAACACGTTGCGCCCACGTCCGAGATTCCGTACGCTGCGGCCGTGCCCGAGGAGGGTCACATTTCCTGCGGTCACATCCTGCGGCCGTTCACAAGGAGGGGGGCTTTATATG
>VGPE01000059.1 GCA_016875645.1 Chloroflexota bacterium | reverse complement strand
CTCACCCCGGCGGCGGAGCCGCCGCGCTCGCCCGGCGAGGGCCGGCGGGGGAGCGGCATCGGCGAGGGCACGCCGCCTCGAGCGGGCAGGAGCCCCGCGCGCCAGCGCCCGTCAGGTCGTTCGCTCGTCTGTCGTGCTCGGGAATCTGACCTCCAGGTTCGCCTGGGCCCGCATCGCCGCCCTGTAGGCGAATCCCATGAGCAGCACGAGAGCGAGTAGTCCCGCGACCGCACCGACGGCGATGGCGCCGAGCGTCGCGGCCCCCGACGCGATCGCGACGACGCCCCCGAGGAGCCCGACCAGCATCGCCGTCACCAGCGCGACCAGACCGAGCGACGTCGACAGGCCGTACAGGATGTTGCCGAGGACTGACTGGGGTCCCGAATCGCCGTAGCCGTACGAGCGGAGGACACCTGCTATGTCATCCGTGGTCCCGGGCGTCAGGTAGGGCGCAACCCCGGGCGAGATCTCCAGGTATGCGTGGCGGATCCGGTTCATCGCCTGCATGGCGAGGGTGTCCTCGAGATTGGCCGCTCCCACCCGCATGAATGTGACCAGCGCGATGACCAGGTCGAAACCGAGCACGACCGCCGTGATGAGCAGGAAGTCGGGCGTGAAACCGGTCGCCTGTGCGAGGAGCGCGAGGCCGACGAACGACATCGAGACGAACGTGAGGAACATGCCGGCCCTCGTGAACGCTTCGTTGTAGGCGAGCGATCGCGCAGAGAGCAGGCTCCAGTGCTCGGTGGCGAGGATCTGGAGGGCGCGCGGGTCAACGGCAAGGTCGCCGCGGCGGTCAGACGTGCCCGCGGGTTCGTCCACGCGTCCATTGTGCCCGTCGATCAGGCCCGTGTCATCGCATCGTCACGGCCGTTCGTAGACTGGTCGACATGAGGTTCTTCAGCGATCCAGCCACGCTCCGGATTCCCTCGGCCGACCGGGCGCTGCCCGGCCGGTCCACTCCCATCCTCGACCCGCGGCCGCACACGGTCCTCGGCACCCCGATCGCGGGGCCCTATCCGGCGGGCTTCCAGATTGCGGAGTTCGCATTGGGTTGCTTCTGGGGCGAGGAGAAGACGTTCTGGCAGCAGCCGGGCGTCTGGACCACGGCGGTCGGATACCAGGGCGGCACCACCCCCAATCCGACGTACCGGGAGTCGTGCACGGGGATGACCGGACACGCCGAAGCTGTCCGCGTCGTCTTCGACCCGGCCAGGACCAGCTACGAGCAGCTGCTCAAGGTCTTCTGGGAGAACCACGACCCGACGCAGGTGATGCGCCAGGGCAACGACGTGGGGACGCAGTACCGGTCCGCGATCTTCGTCCAGGACGAGGCGCAGCGCGCCGCCGCCGAGGCCTCGAAGGCGATGTACCAGGCCAGGCTCACGGCCGCCGGCTACGGCACGATCGCCACCGAGATCGTCGGGCCCCCGGCGCCCACGTTCTACTTCGCCGAGGACTACCACCAGCAGTACCTGGACAAGGTTCCCAACGGCTATTGCCCCAATCACGCGACCGGCGTCCGCCTCCCGGACGACTTCGCGGTGACGCCGCTCCAGTACGTGGAGTAGGCGTCCGGAAGCGTGGGCGGGACCGCGCTCCCAGGGCTGTGGAGGCTGCCGTCACACTCCGGGAGCGGTCGGCGAGCACGGCCCCTCGATGATCGTCGCCTCCTGGTGGCCGGGCCAGCGTGGCATTGACACGCACACGGAGCGGGGGAGCCACCCGCAGAGTCCAGGCAGGCCAGTGGGCGGGCCATGCCGCCGCTCGTCACGCTCTGGGCGCTCAGTTCGGCGGATCGTCCGGGTCACCGTGGGAGGGCGCGGATCTTCGGGGTCGGTCTCACGCCCTCGGCGCTCAAGACGGGCTGATGGGCCGGCTGATGGGCCGGCTGATGGGCCAGCTCATGGGCCATGCTCGCGCCGAAGCAGCCCGGGAAGCGCTCACGGCGTGATTCGCGCAGCGATGCGGCCGCGGCAGCGAAGCGGCGTGGAATGCCGATGCCCACGCGGCGCGCGTGGCTCGCCAACCTGTCGGCCGAGCCGCGATTCACCTTCCACCTCAAGCGGACGATCGGCGCGGACCTGCCGGCCCGGGCGCGGATCATCGCCGACGAGGCAGAGCGGTGGACCGTGTTGGAAAAGATCATCGCCACCGCCGACTCCGATCGCGCATGGCCCGCGCCGCGAGCCCCGCCCTGGCCCACCCCTCGCAGGAACGCCCCGGAATTCCCTCCCCGGGGGCTGTTCTGCTGTTTCCGGGCGATCGCATGCTCGCCTGCCTGCCACCATGACCCCTGTCTGGTCAGCAGGGGAGGGTCAGCGCACGTGCCCGGCTTTCGGCTTCGATCCAATGTCGGCTTCCAGACACGTGACGGCGTCCGCCTGGCCACCGACCTCTTCCTGCCCACCGGCGACGAGCCGCGCCCGACCGTCCTGCTGCGCACCCCCTATGACAACACGCTCGCCTGGCAGCGCGCGAAGGCGGCCCAACTCGCCGACGCGGGCTACGCCGTCGCGCTTCAGGATGTCCGCGGCCGATTCGACTCCCTCGGCGAATACGAGCCGTTCCGCAACGAGGGCCCTGACGGCGTCGACGCGATCGCGTGGCTGCGCTCACAGCCGTGGTGCAACGGCCGGATCGGGATGGCCGGCCGCTCGTACTCCGGCTGGACGCAGTGGACGGCGGCAGTCGAGGCGCCCGCCGGCCTGGACGCCATCGTGCCACGCGTCATGGCGACCGACCTGTACCGCGGCCTCATGTGGCGGGGCGGCGCCTTCAATATCGGGGTGCTGCTGACCTGGAGCCTCATGACCAGCGGCCGGACGATGCAGACGATCACCGAGATCGACTGGGTCGACGCCTTCCGGAGGCTGCCGCTCGAGGACGCGGCCAGCGAGGCCGCTCAGGACCTGCCCTTCTGGCGCGACTGGCTGGCGCAGCCGACGAACGACGACTACTGGCGCGGGGTCGATCCCGAGGCGCGCCTCGCGCGGATCGAGGCGCCCGCGATCGTGATGGGCGGCTGGTACGACGTCTACGCGGACGACTCGCCGCGCCAGTTCGCCCTGCTCCGCGAACGTGGCGCAACACCAGCCGCGCGCGCCAGCCAGCTCGTCATGGGCGCGTGGCCCCACTCGCTCTCCGGGTCGTCCCACGCGGGCGGCGTCGACTTCAGCGAACGGTCGCAGTTCGATCTCGACCTCCTCGAGCGGCGTTGGTTCGACCGCTGGCTGCGCGACGTTCGCAACGGCGTGGAGGACGAGCCGCCGGCCAGGATCTTCGTGATGGGCGCGAACGAGTGGCGGGACGAGCACGAATGGCCATTGGCGCGCACCGAGTGGCAGCCGTGGTACCTGCACTCCGGCGGCTCGGCGGCGACGCTGCTGGGCGACGGCACGCTTTCGCCGCAGCGGCCCGGTGACGAGCCGGCCGATCGCTTCCTCTACCACCCCGACTACCCGGTCCCGACCAGCGGCGGGCCCAACTGCTGCTCGCCCGAGATCGTGCCGTGGGGTGCCTACGACCAGCGCGCGGTCGAGATGCGGTCCGACGTGCTCGTCTACACCAGCGCGACGCTGGAGCGCGACGTGGAGGTGATCGGGCCGGTCAAGGTCGTCCTGTATGCCGCCAGCGACGGTCTCGACACGGATTGGACGGCCAAGCTGGTGGACGTTCGCCCATCGGGCTTCGCGATGAACCTGTGCGACGGCATCATTCGCGCCCGGTTCCGACAGGGCTTCGACCGCGAGCGGCCGATCGAGCCCGGTGCCGTCCTCGAATACGAGATCGAGCTGATGGCGACGGCCAATGTCTTCCAGAAGGGCCACCGGATCCGCCTGGAGATCAGCAGCAGCAACTTCCCGCGCTTCGACCGCAATCCCAACACCGGCGGACCGATCGGGCGCGAGCGCAAGGTCCGGCCGGCGCACCAGACCGTCGTGCATGCGGCTGCCCACCCGTCCCACGTTCTGCTGCCGGTGATTTCGGCGGTCAGGTAGGAGGCCCCCGCGTCATGCGACTTCTTGTCAACCAGCCCGTCGCAATGCGCGACGGCGTCCGCCTCTCCACCGACATCTACCGTCCCGAGGGCGAGGGCCGGTTCCCCGCCGTCCTCATCCGGACTCCGTATGACAACAGTGGGATCGCCATCGAGCAGCACGCCCGGCGTCTGGCGGACCAGGGGTATGCGGTCGTGACGCAGGACGCGCGAGGGCGCTTCGATTCCGAGGGCGTCTACACGGCGTTCCGCAACGAGGCGGAGGACGGTTTCGACACCCAGGAATGGATCGGCGCCCAGGCGTGGTCCACGGGACGCGTGGGCATGACGGGTGGCTCCTACGACGGCTGGGTGCAATGGTCCAGCGCCACCCTCGGTTCGGCGCACCTCTCGGCGATCGTGCCGTCCGTCATGGCGACCGAGCTCCACGGCGGCCTCGTCTACCGCGGCGGCGCCCTGAACCTGGGCGTGCTGCTGATGTGGGGCACCCGGACCAGCGGCCGGACGCGCCAGCGCCTCGACAACCAGGACTGGGTGGAGCAGTTCCGCCACCTGCCGGTCGCGGAGGCGGCGCTGAATGCGGGCACCGACATCCCCCACTGGCGCGACTGGATCGCGCACGAGGGCCGGGACGACTGGTGGGCGAAGACCGACCTCGACGCCCAGTTCGGCGGCGCCCGCGCGCCGGCCCTCGTCCTCGGCGGCTGGTACGACCTCTACTCGTCGGACACGTTCACGTCGTGGGAGGCGTACCGGACCCGGGGGGCTGGGGGCGTCGGGGCCTCGCGCGTCGTCGTCGGGCCGTGGCCGCATTCGCTCAGCCTGTCGCCCATCACGGGCGGCGTGGACTTCGGCAACGGCTCCATGCTGGACCTCGCGACCCTCGAACTGCGCTGGTTCGACCGCTGGCTGCGTGACCAGGACAATGGCGTGGACCGCGAGCCGCCCGTCAAGATCTTCCTCATGGGCGCCAACGAGTGGCGCGACTCAGCGACCTGGCCGCTGTCGGGCACCGAGCCCCGCGAGTGGTACCTCCACTCCGGCGGCCACGCCAACACCGTCATCGGCGACGGTGGCCTCTCGCCGGCCCGACCGGACGCCCACGAGCCGGCCGACACGTACACCTACGACCCGCGCTACCCGGTCCCGACCAGGGGCGGCCCCAACTGCTGCCAGCCCGAGATCGTCCCGTGGGGCCCGTACGACCAGCGAGACGTGGAGATGCGGCCGGACGTGCTGGTCTACAGCAGCGAGCCGCTGGAGCAGGATCTGGTGGTGGCCGGCCCGATCAAGGTGGTCCTCTACGCCTCCACCGACGGCCCCGACACGGACTGGACGGCCAAGCTGGTCGACGTGCGTCCGTCAGGCTTCGCGATGAACCTGTGCGACGGCATCATCCGCGCCCGCTGGCGGGATGGCGGCACGGAGCCGCGCCTCCTCGAGGCCGGGCGCGTGGAGCGGTACGAGATCGACCTGATGGTGACCGGCAACGTCTTCCTGGCCGGCCACCGGATCCGTGTCGAGATCAGCAGCAGCAACTTCCCGCGCTTTGACTGCAATCCAAATACCGGCGCGCTGCTCCGCGAGGATTCCTCCCAGATGCGCCCGGCGCGCCAGACCGTGCTGCACACCGCCGAGCATCCGTCGCACCTGGTACTGCCGGTGGTCGCTCGTTAGGGCCCGCCGGGGCGCTGCTCCAGACCCCGGTTCGCGGGGCCGATCACTCGATCGCCACGACGCGGTAGCGCGCTTCGCCGCGGGGCGTCTGGACCACCGCCTCATCGCCGACCGACCTGCCCAGCAGTGCTCGCCCGACCGGTGACACATTCGAGATGCGGCCCCTGGCGGGATCGGCCTCGTCCGAGCCGACGATCTCGTAGACGACGAGCTCGTCGAGGAAGTCGGTCGTGACGCGGGAGCCGATCACGACGCGATGCGCCTCGGAAGGCGCCTCGACGACGACGGCGAGCCGCAGGCGCTCCTCGAGCGCCTGGACGCGACCCTCGAGGAACGACTGCTCCTCGCGCGCGGCGGTGTAGTCCGCGTTCTCCTTGAGATCGCCGTGCTCGCGCGCCCGGACGATGCGCTCGATCACCTGCGCCCGCCGGACCGTCGTCAACTCGCTCAGCTCGGCCCGCATGCGCTCCAGGCCGTCGGCCGTGAGGTGGACGGGCTCCGCGGCGGGTCGTGCCGTCGGCGAGAGCTTCGGCCCGCGCGGCCTGGGCGCAGCCGGCTCCCGCGGCGCCCGGGGTCGGGGTGGAACCAGGTTGGTGCGGCGAACGGTGCCCGGGTTTCGGGCCTCAGGAACCCCGATGGCGTCCCCCGGGGGTACGTTGACGACGGTCATGGGCGGCAGAGGGGCCACCGGCGGGATCGGAATGACGGTGCCCGTCAGGCCGGTCTGCTTGCGGGCGCCCGCGGGTCGGCGCAGGTTCGCCCACGGCAGAATCACCTGCTGGTCCGGGAGTCCCGCCCGCTCCTGGGCGCCCACAGTCTCTGTGAGCGCCTCCATCAGGGCGTCCTCGTACTCCTCGGGCGCGTCGGTTGCGGCCCACCAGGCGCGCAGGGCCACGGGCCGGAGCACCTTGAGCCATTGCGCCGCGGCGTGGGGCCTGGGATCGCCAGGGACGTGCGCATCGAGCGCCCGGAGGCGGGCGGCAATGGCACCGGCGGAGGACCCGATGAAGAGGACGGTCTGGCTCGGCAGCCAGAACGCCGCCAGCCGGGCCGCAAGTTGCTTCGAGGTCGGCGTCTCGCCGTCGAGCCGAATGCCCGGCACACGCTCGATCCACTTGCCGATGCGCGCGATGTCGAGGGGGGCTGCCGGCAGCGGCGCCGTCAGCTCGATCACATAGACACCACCCGCTCCGGCACGCGCCGGACGGCCAAGGACCGCCGGGCCGTCCGCAAGGAGGCCAACGTGGCCCAGCAGTTCACCACCGTTCACGCAAGCAATGATGGTGGCGCTTGAGATTCGCCGCTGCCCCTTGGTCCGTCGTCCTTCGGCAACCGTCCGGGCCCTTGGGAAACGTGCCTACCGCGGCAGCCGCAGATGGTCGCGCAGGGGCAGGACAACTTCGATCTGGGCCGCGAGGCGGGCCGCGTCGTCGGTGTCCGTGCGCGCGGAAGGCAGAGCGCTGCGCACGTCGGCGAGCTTGTCGAACGCGGTCGTCGCAAGCGCCAGGTTCGCGCCGGCCGCCTCAGCGTTCTCGTCCGCGCGTCGAGCCTCGCGATCGGTTGCCTGGCGCTGCATGACCGTGCCCAGGAGCGCGCCGGCCGCGGCGAACGCCAGCGCCTCGATGCTGGCCCGGAGATCGTTGTACCGGATCCACTCCTCGGCCGTGGAACCGGCGACGCGGCCGAACAGCTCCCCGGTCAGCACGAGGAAGCCGCCGATCAGGACCACCGCCACCACCGAGCCCAGCAGCGGGGTGTTGCTGAGTCTTCCCTCGCCGTCTCCGCCGAGCACGGACCGTCGGCGCCACGCCAGGAGGAATGCGAACAGGAGCAGGACCAGCAGCCCGGCGCCGAGCGCAGCTCCCTGCACCGCGCCTTCGGGAATCAGCAGGATGTTGACCACCTGGAGGGCTGCCAGGCCGAGGCCGAAGAGTGCTGCCCAGAGGCCGATCCAGCCTGCCTCGCGACCCGTCTGGCCCGGGTCCAACCAGGTCGCCGCGGCGCAGATGAGCGCAATGATCGAGGTGATGGCCGCACCGACCGCGATCGCGCGATCGGCGTCGCCGCCACCGCTCCAGGGCAGGGCGCCCGGAATCGCCACCATGGCGACCCAAGTGGCGATGACCGCGATGAGGATGCGTGCGACGGGGCTGACGGATTCAAGGTTGATGTCCGCGCCGCCGTTCGCCACGGGCGGTTCGCCATCGGGCGTCGCGCGCCGGAGCACTCGCCGTTGGTACCAGGCCGGTCGACGTCCCTGCATCGCGCACCCTCCCATCCCATGTCACGAGACCCGCTGAGGGGAATGGTCGCAGTGCTCGTCAAGCCAACGTGGGCGGGCGCGACTCGGCTGTGTACTGAAAGGTGCCGGGGGATCCGCGGACCGACCGGCGTGGGTGGTGTCCGGTGCACGGCCGCGATCAGCTCAGCGCGTGGTGCGGCGGTTCTCCGCGACGTGGCGGCTCCACTCGGAGGTGCGGCCGTCAGCCGAAACCGTGCTCCCGTGCCAGCCGCAGGTGCACGTGACCGTCTGGGCGCGGTGCCGATACTCGTCGATGACGTGGCGAGCGGCGTCCGGCGTGGGGTCGGCGGGCATGTTGCGCTTGAGATTGAGGTTCATCGGGCCGGTCCGACCTCCCCGCAGTCGTCCGGGGGCACCCCGGCGTGACACTGCCCACCGTCGTCCATGCCGACGACGATCCCCGACCGCCCGGCGTCGACCTCGGTCGACGCTCGTCCCTCCGGTCGGCGGATCCGGGCAAACGAAGCCGCAGTATACCCCGGATTCGCCCGTCCGAACGCGGCCGCCCGACCGGCCGGCTGCGATGGGGCAGCGCGTCCGGAATCGGCCAGCGTCAGACGGATCGCCCGGGTGAGACGCCTCAGGACCGCTGCCCCTCCTCGGTGCCGCCCCTGCGCAGGAAGCGCTCGATCTCGGAGATCAGGTCGTCGCCTGACGGCAGCCGCGCCTCGTCGACCATCGATTCGAGGCGCTCCACGTAGGTCCGCGTGGTCTCGTCCACCGCGGCGGCCGTGTCGAGCCGGACACGGAGCTGGCGCGCCTCTTCCTCGAGTGGCCCGTAGTCCGGAGCGAGGTCCAAGTGCAGCGCCACCGAGCGGAGCAGCGCGATCGCCGCGGCCGGGTATTCGCCGCTGACGTAGTGGGGGATCTGGGCGTAGTAGCCCACCGTCGGCACACCCGCCCGCGACACGGCGTAGTCCAGCACCGAGATGCACGCCGCCGGTACCCGCAGACGCCCTACTGGGCCCGCGTGGACGTCACCGCGCAGGAGGCCCGCCTCCGACTCGGTTCCGAGGACCGACACCGGCCGCGTATGGGGCACCGCCGACGGGATGGCGCCGAGGCTGATCCACTCGAGCACGCCCAGGCGCCGGGCCAGCTCCGCCGCGTTCTCAGCCAGTTCCTGCCAGCAATAATCGGGTTCTGGGCCGACCAGGACCAGCAGGTCCCGCTCTCCCACGCGGCGCCGGGTGATCATGAGTTCCGGCCAAGTGAGTTCGGTCGGGCGCCCGTCGACGATCTCGAGCGTCGGACGGCGGGCGCGGTAGTCAAAGAGCAGGTCTGCCTCGAAGCGGGCGATCACCTCGCCGCCCTCCGCGAGCCTGCCTGCGGCGGTGGTGGCGGCCGATCCGGCGTCGATCCAGCTGTCGAAGGCGGCGACCAGCGTGGGCGCGATCAGCTCGTCTGCAGCCGCGTCGATCCGGTAGAGGTCCACCCGGCAAGGATACGGACGCCGCCTTGATCCACGCCTGGGGCCGCCGGCCGGCGCGGTGTGTGAGCCGGCCGCAGGCGCCCGCGAAGGGCCGCCTCAGCGCAGCAGGCGCAGGCGGGCCGCTGCCACCCTGACTGACAGGTGCCGCCCCCAGCTGAACTCCAGGCGGTCGCTTTCGATTCCGTCGCCGAAGATCACGCCACCCGCGTTCATCTCCGACGTGACGTCGAGCGCGGTCGTGCCGTCGAGGCGTCCCTCGGTGAGCGTCGCCCCAGATGCGACGCTCGGCCAGGCCTCGCGGACGAAGAACACCAGCGCGGGCTCGGCGGGCGCGGGCATCGGCAGCGTCGAGCGGTGCGCCAGGGACACGGATCGTCCCCAGCCGGTGGCGCCGGTTCCGGTCGACACGATCAGCCCCGACGATGACTGGCGCTCACTCTGGTCGTTGAAGCCGATCGTGTAGCGCGCAGACTGGTGGCTCTGGTGCCCCACGAACACCTCGTTGAGCGCAACCAGCCGCTGGCCGTCGTCGAGCGCCGCCTCCACCATCGTGCGTTCCTCGATCGTGCCCTCGTGGCGGGCGGCGCGCTCGATCAGCACGGGCGCCGCCTCGGGTGGGTGGGGCACCAGCACGCCCTCATGGCGGCCGGGATCCGGGTTCACTCCGACGACGATCTGGCCGGCCAGGTACTTCGCGGTGTTCGCCACCAGGCCGTCCTGACCCACCGTCACCACGATGTCCGCCGGCTCGAACAGGAATCGGTCCAGGTCGCCCCGGTCCACGCGAGAGCGCCGCCACTCGGTGGGGATTGCGCGCAGCACGATGGCCATGGCGGCGTCGAAGGCCTCGTCCGCTCGGACCAGGTCCACGATGGAGCGGCCGCGCGTGGAGAGGAAGAACTCCGCCTGGCCACGGGTCCCGTGGCGCGCGATCAGCGCCTGGTACTCCGTCTGGCGGCTGACGACGACGACGCGCGGGACGGTGCCGGTGCCCGGACTCACCGCGGGCCCCGACAGACATCAACGGCCACGGCATCGCCCGCAGCGATCGGCGAGCGGGTCGGCCTCAGCCGGCATCCAGTTTGCGCACGCCGGCCGCAGCCAGGTCCGCGAGGAAGGGCGAGAGGGCATCCGAGCCGAGGTTCACATGGCCGATGCTGCCGATCTTCTCGGCGAACTCGCGCGCGGCCAGGGCCACCAGGGCCTCGCGGGGAACGGCCGCATACGCGCCGACCCGGTCTTTCTCGATCGCGACCCGCTCGCCGTCCACGGCTCGAATCACCTCGGCCTGGGCGGCGGCCTCGATTCGCGCCCGCTCGGCCATGCCCTCGGCAACGATCTTCGCGGCAGCCGCCTGCTCTTCCGCCTGGCGTCGCGCGTTCTGGCCTTCCTGGTCCACCAGCTGCGACTGGCGGCGGGCCAATTCGATCCGGTTCTGCAGTTCGTTCTCCGCGATCGCGCGTTCCTTCTCCACCGCCAGCGCTCGCCGCGCGAACGTGGCCTCGTCGGCCTGCTGCTGGATCCGCTCGCGGGTCGGGGTCTGGAGCGCCTTCTCGACCTCCGAATCGGGCTGGACGGTCGAAACGCGCACCGACACCACCTCGAGGCCCATCGCCTTGAGGCCTTTGTCGGCCGCGAGGCCGGTCGCGATCGCGCCGCGAAGCTGCTCCACGCCGTTCCTGAGCAGGTCGGCGAGGGGTGTCGCGGTCACGACCGCCCACACGTGCTGCTGGGCGAGCTGGGTGAACCGGTCGGCCAGTTGCTCGAGCGGCGTGCGCAGGTAGGCACCGGACTTCATGTCCAGCGAGAAGTCCACCCGCTCGGCAATCGCCTCGGGGTTCGTGACGCGATACGTGATCACGCCCTGCACGACTGCGTCCTGGAAGTCCGACGAGCGGCCCCGGAAGACGAACGTCAGGTCACGGTCGTCGAGGGGCACTTCGGCGAGGTTGGCGGCGAGGGCACGGAAGAAGAACGCGAGTCCGCGGCCGCTGCGCCGGAGCTCACCGTTCTTCTAATACAGCGTCTGGCTGGACGCCTGGCCGCGGACGTGCGAGACGAGCGGATAGTGTCGGATCTGCGCCATCTGGCTGTGCCCCTCCCTGTGATCCGAGAGGCTACCGGACGCAGCCGTGACATGACACCGTGGGCCCGCCCGGGGCTCGCGGGTGCCTGGGGTCCATGTGACCGGGCCGGCTCAGCCTCCGGATGGGCCTCGGTTGGCGAAGCGCTCGCCCGGCATGGTCGTGAAGCCTCGTCCATCGGACTGCGGACGAGAAGACGTCGGCCGTGGGGCGGCCGGCGCATCGATTCGAGCCGTCCGGGCGCGCATGGGTCGTGGGCCGCCGCCATTCGGCGCCGGGGCGCGTCCGCTCTCCGAGCGGCGCGGAGGCCGGGCTCGGACGCCGCTGCCGTGAGCCGAGCCACCCTGGCCCGATCCACCCCGCGAGGGACCGCTACGTCCTGTTCCGGCGCGTACAAGTTCGCCGCGACCGCGGCTGCGAGGGGCTCGCGCCCGGTCGTGCGGCTCGAATCCCTCGACGATCTCGATCGGGATGCGGAGGCCGAGGAGCCGTTCGATGTTGTCGAGAAGATCGAACTCGTCGGAGGCGACCAGGGAGATCGCGTCGCCCTGCGCGCCCGCCCGGCCGGTGCGGCCGATGCGGTGGATGTAATCCTCGGGCACCAGCGGCAACTCGTAGTTCACGACGTGCGGCAGGCCCTCGATGTCGAGTCCCCGCGCGGCGACCTCGGTGGCCACGAGGATGTCCACGCGGCCCTCCTTGAAATCGTCCAGGGCCCGGATGCGCTGCGACTGCGTGCGATCGCCATGGATCGCGGCGGCGGGGATGCCGTCACGCTGGAGCTGCTCGGCCAGGCGGCCGGCGCCGTGCTTGGAGCGCACGAAGACCAATGCCTGGTCGATGCGCTCGCTGGCCCACAGTTCGCGCAGGAGGTCCCGCTTGCGCTCGCGGTCCACGCGGATCGCAACCTGGCGCACGAGGTCGACCGGCGAGTTGCGTTTCGCGACCTGGATCTGGGCCGGGTCGCGGAGGATGGAATTCGACAGCGAGCGGATGTCGTCCGAGAACGTCGCGGAGAACAGCAGGTTCTGGCGCCGCGCCGGCAGGAGGCCGATGATCCGCCGGATGTCGCGGATGAAGCCCATGTCGAGCATTCGGTCTGCTTCGTCGAGAACGAGGATCTCCACCTTCGAGAGGTCGACGATGCCCTCGCCGGCGTGGTCGAGGAGCCGACCGGGGGTGGCCAGCAGGATTTCCGGGCCGCCGCGGATCGCCTCGATCTGGGGTGCGTAGCCGACTCCGCCGTACACGGCTGCCGAGCGGACGGGCCGCGTCTGGCCGTAGGTTCGGACGCTCTCCTCGACCTGGAGCGCCAGTTCGCGCGTTGGGACCAGGACGAGACAGCGGATCGGAAGGCCTGTCGCGCCCTTGGGCCGCTTGCCGATGGAATGGCGCGGCGCCGGACGGTTTGCCTGGAGCAACTGGAGGATCGGCAGCACGAAGGCGGCCGTCTTGCCGGTGCCGGTCTGGGCGCCGGCCAGCACATCGCGCCCGGCGAGGACGTGGGGGATCGCCTGGACCTGGACGGGCGTTGGCTCGGTGTAGCCCTGCTCGGCGACGGCGCGCAGCAGTTCAGGCTGGAGCCCGAGGGTATCGAATGACACGAAGAAACACTCCTGACGGTGGCCCACCCGCATGGTGTCGCGGGGCCCGGTCAGGGCGCTTGAGGGGATCGAGATCGTTCGGCCGTGACCCCCGCGGGGCGGCACCGGGGCGCTGACCGGCGCGCCCATTCGTTCACGAACCAGATCATACTAACCGAAAACGGCAAATCCG
>VGPE01000058.1 GCA_016875645.1 Chloroflexota bacterium | reverse complement strand
CACGGCGGGCCTCCGCGCGGCGGCCGGCCGGCGACCCGGCCATCCGGCGAGTCCGGGCGACGAGCGGACCGCGATCGTGCCGGAGGCCGGGCTGGTGACGGCGGAGCCGAATCCGGCGCAGCTCGACGGGATCGCGGCGTGGTCGACCGTCGCGGTTGACCGGCCACGACTCCGGGATCGTCTCCGCGAGCTCTGGCTGGCGCCCTGGGCTGAGGCGTACGGCGACGGCGCCGTCCTGCGCCTGACCGCCGCGCGCGGGGCTCTCGGCCGACTTGTTGCGGCCACGCCCGTCTTCGAGGACCTGCCGGCCCCTGACCTCGTCCTCGTGACGGGAGGCGCCTGGGCTGTGGCGCCCGCGGCCGCGGTGGCTCTTGCGATCCTCGACCTGGTTCGCCGGCCCGGCGTGAGCCAGCTTGCCTATGATCACGCGCGACTCCTCGGCCCCCTCGGGACGATCGAAGACGAGGGTGAGCGCCGCGTCCTGCTGGCCGAACTGGCCGAGGACCTGCTCGCCCCACTGGCGACCGCCGTCGTACCCCAGGGCATCCACGCGGGGCGCGCGGTCGGCCGGCTGATCCTGCACGCGGGCGCCACGCCCGTGACCCGCGACCTCGTCGGCGGCCACGTTGCACTGGTGGAACTTCCGCCGGGTCTGACCCGGACCGCCGAACTGGAGTTCCGTGAAGGCGTCGTCCTGGGCGGACGCGGCCGGCGGTTCGCCCTGGAGGTCGGCGGCGGGCTCGGCGGGCTGCTCGTCGACCTGCGCGACGTGCCCCTGGCGATCCCGGGATCGCCGGAGCGCCGGCGGGAGGCACTTGCCGGCTGGCAGCACGCCACATGGAGCGATCTCGGGGCATGAGCGAGGAGCTCGGTGGCGCAGCCTCCCCGGAAGGCGCCGATCCGGGGATCGGCCTTGTCGCGGCGCGGCCGCTCATCCACACGGCGCCATCGATCTGGTTTCCGCTTCGGCCCGGCGATCGGCCGATGATCGAGGCCGGCGAGACCGTCCTCGCAGGCGCTCCGCTGGCAGAGCTGCTGCACGAGCAGCAGCTGGTGGAGGCGGCGCTGCCACGGGGGGCGGCGAGGCGCACCGGTGCCCAGTGGACGGACCGCACCGCCGGCTCCTGGCGGTTCGGCGGCCGTCGTTCGAACGCTCCGATCCAGGGTGAGCTCCTCTTCAAATCGGGGGGTCGGTGGCGGCTCGCGACGGGCGATTCGAGTGGCATCCTTGAGTCGCCGATGGCGGGCATCGTGCGCGAGGTGCGCCCGGGTGTCGGCATTCGCCTCGACGTGGAGGGCAACGGCCTGGCCGGCGTCCGGGCCATCGGCGCCCCGGCGCGCGGTCGACTCGAGGTCGCGCCCTCCACAGATGACGCGCGGCCACCGGGCCTCGACGTGGGCCGGGCGGGCTCGATCCTCGTGGTGGCGTCACGCGTTGACGCGGAGACGCTGACGCGAGCCCGGGCGATGGGCATCCGCGGGATCGTCGTTTCGGCGTTGACCGCGAAGGACGTCCGCGATTTTCTCGCCTCCGAGGAGCGCCAGCGGGCCAGCCTCCACCGCGTCCCGCCGTTCGCCGTGCTCGTGGTGGACGGCGCGATCCGCCGGCCGGTCGCGACGCCACTCCTCGCAGTCCTGTCCGCGCTCGTCGGCCGCGACGTCGCCATTTCGGGCGATCCGCCGCTGCTGCTCTTCGACCCGGGCGGGATTTCGGTGCCGGTTCCAGCGCCCGACTGGGTCCGCGTCCGCCAGGGTCCGTGGGGCGGCCGCGAGGGACACTGGGTGGCGCCGGCCGGGATTCGGCGGTTCCCGGGCGGCGTGCGACTCGAGGCGGGCCTGGTTCGCTTCGGCGATGGCCGGCCGATCGCCGTGCCGCTCTCGGATCTCGAGCGCTACGTCTGAGGTCACGACGGGGGGAAACGCGCCGGCCGGGCGGTCCTCCGGTACAGTCGAAGAATGCCGACGATCAGTCCCGGCCTCGAGCGCCGGGTGGTCACCACCGAAGCCGAGGCCACGCAGCGGCTCGCTGCGGCATTGGCGCGCGTCGCCCGGCCCGGTGACCTGGTCACGCTCTCGGGCGCGCTCGGGGCCGGCAAGACGCAGTTCGCCAAGGGATTCGGCGCCGGCCTCGGGGTGACCGAAACGATCAGTTCACCCAGCTTCGTGCTGATGGCCGAGTACGAGGGCCGCCTGCCGCTGTTCCACCAGGACCTCTACCGCCTCGCCGATTCGGTCGAAGCCGTCGCGGGCGGCCTGGTCGACGACCGCCAGGCGACTGGTGTGACCCTGGTCGAATGGCCCGAGCGGATGGCCGACGCGCTCCCGGTGGCCCGGCTCGACGTCCGGATCGACGGCACGGGTGACGAACCGCGCGCGATCACGCTGCGTGCGACCGACGCCTCCTACCGCCGGTACCTCGACGCAGCGGTGGTGGATTCCGCATGACCGGGTCGACGAGCGAGGCCGTGACCAGCCTCGCGATCGACACCGCGACCTCGCACGCCGTGGTTGCGATCGGGGGTGCGGGCGGGCGCCCGCTGGCGGTTCGCACCTGGCATGCCGGGCACCGCCACGGCGACGACCTCCTGCCGGCGATCCGTGCGGCACTGGGCGAGGCCGGCGTCGAGTTGGCCGAGGTGGGAGCCTTCGTGGTGGGCACCGGACCCGGCGCCTTCACGGGCCTGCGCGTCGGCCTTGCAACGGCCAAGGCGCTGGCGCACGCGTTCGGTCGTCCCCTGGTCGGGGTCTCGAGCGCAGAAGCGCTGCTCGCCTCCGCGAACGCCGCGACCGCCGGCTTGGACGGCGATGGTCGCTTCCGGGCCCTGCTCCTGCCCGCCGGCCCGCACGACCGGGTGCTGGTCGAGGACGGGGTCGCCCGGCTGCTCCGAGGCTCCGGCGTCTCCGGCGACGACGCGGCCCTGCCGCCGACCGACGTCCTGGTGGCGGTCGATCTCGAGGGGCGTGCCCCGCACGCGGCGACCGATCGCGGCATCACGGCTCGGGACGGACTGGCAGCCACGCTCCTGCGCCTGGGCGCAGCGCGATCGGCACGCGGCGAGACCGACGATGTGGCGCGCCTCGTGCCCGAATACGTGACGCTGCCGCGCGGCGTCGGGGCGGTCAGCGGGGAGGTGGCATGGTCGCGCGGCCGCCCGTGATCGCAACGGTGGAGCCCATGTCCGTCGACGATCTCGAGGCCGTCCATCGCATCGAGCGGGCGAGTTTCCGGACACCCTGGCCCGCGCATGCCTATCGCACCGAAATCGAGACGAATCGGCTCGCGCAATACGTCGTTGCACGGGTTGATGGCCGGGTGGTCGGCTACGCGGGCATGTGGCTCATGGTCGATGAGGCCCACATCACCACGTTCGCGGTCGATCCTGACTGGCGCCGCCAGGGGGTCGGGGAGCGCCTGCTGGTTGCGCTCCTGGACCTCGCCGGGGCGCGCGCGGCGCGCGAGGCGACGCTCGAGGTGCGGCTCTCGAACCTGCCCGCCCGCCGCCTGTACGAGAAGTACGGCTTCCGGCCCGTGGGCGTGCGGCCGCGTTACTACAGCGACGACAACGAGGACGCCCTGATCATGACCACCGAACCGCTCGCTTCAGCTCGGATGCTCGAGCGCGTTCAGCTGCTGCGCGAGGCGCTGGACCAGCGAGGCCCGGGGGGCGGTGGCCGGACGGAGCGGCCGTGAGCGGCCCGCTCGTCCTCGCGATCGAGAGCAGCTGCGACGAAACCGGCATCGCCCTCGTCGAGGGCGGCCGGACGATCCACAGCAACGTCGTGGCGAGCCAGGTGGCCATGCACGCGGCCGCGGGCGGGATCGTGCCCGAGGTCGCGGCGCGGGCACATCTGCGCTGGATCGTGCCCGTCCTCGACGAGGCGATGGAGGGCGCCGGTTCCGGCTGGGCCGACATCGACGCGGTGGCGGTCACCCGGGGTCCGGGGCTGGCCGGCTCGCTGCTGGTCGGCATCAACTTCGCCAAGGCGCTCGCGTTCGCATGGCAGAAGCCACTCGTTGGCGTGAACCATCTCGAGGGCCACGTCTACGCCGCATGGCTGCGCGAAGCGAAGCGCGCCGGTGACCCGCAAACCGCCGGGACGGTCGACGCGGACGCCGGGTGGCCGGAGCCCGTCTTCCCGCTGGTGGCGCTGGTCGTGTCGGGCGGCCACACGTTCCTCGCCGAGATGCGCGATCACCTCACCTACCGCCTGTTGGGCCAGACCGTTGACGATGCGGCCGGCGAGGCGTTCGACAAAGTCGGCCGCCTGCTCGGCCTCGGCTACCCGGGCGGCCCCGCGATCATGCGAGCGGCGGCGGGCGCCTCCGCGCGAGATGTCGTCTTCCCTCGTGCCTGGCTCGGTGACACCTACGACTTCAGCTTCAGCGGCCTCAAGACCGCCGCGCGGCGGATCGTGGATGCCGCCCGCCAGGTCGAGGGCCTGCCGGCCCTCGCCGATGTCCCCGCCGTCGACGCCGGCCAGCTGAGCTCGGAACGACAGGCCGAACTCGCGTACGGCTTCCAGGAGAGCGTGTTGGACGTCCTCGTCACCAAGACGATCCGAGCCGCCCGCGAGACCAGCGCCCGCTCCATCGTCCTCGGCGGCGGCGTCGCCGCCAACCGGATCCTCCGCGAGCGACTGGCCGCTCGCGCAGTGGAAGCCGGCGTTCCGCTGATCGTCCCGGCGCCCGCGCTCTGCACCGACAACGGCGCGATGATCGGTGCGGCCGGCGCGTGGCGATTTGCCGCCGGTGAGCGAGCCGGCCTGGACCTGGACGCGCGACCATCGCTCCCGCTTGCGCGGCGATGAGCGCGAGCCCCGCTCGCGTCGATCCCGCCCGCGTCCGGGAGACGCTCAAGGCGGCACGCCTGCGAGCACGCCATTCCCTCTCGCAGAACTTCCTCGTCGACGTTGACGTCCTCGACGCGATCCTCGCCGCCGCCGCCCGCGAAGCACGGCCCGGGCGGCGCATCCTCGAGGTCGGGCCCGGTCTCGGCGTGCTCACGCGGGCGCTGCTCGATGCGGGTGCCGCAGTCACCGCGATCGAACTGGACCGTGGCCTCGTCGCGTACCTGCGGATGACCCTTGCCGACGAGCTGGCCCGGGCCGTCGCGGAGCCCGGTGCGCCCGGCAGCCTGCGGCTGCTCGAGGGCGACGTGCTCGACCAGGACCTGGCCACGCTCATCGAGGCGCCGTTCGACGTCGTGGCGAACATCCCGTACCACATCACGAGTCCCATCCTGCACCGGGTGCTTGAACTCCCCCGGCCGCCGGATCGGATCGTGCTGATGGTCCAGCGCGAGGTGGCGGAGCGGATCGCGGCGCCGCCCGGCAAGATGAGCTACCTCTCGGTCTTCGTGCAGTACCACGCGTCCGTGGCGATCGTGCGGGTCGTGCCCCCGGATGCCTTCGAGCCGGCGCCGGACGTCGAATCGGCGATCGTGCTGATCGAGCCGCACGGTGCGCCCGCACTGGTGCCCGAGCGCGAAAACGAGCTCTGGCGTCTCGTCCAGGCCGCGTTCCGCGAGCGCCGCAAGATGCTCCACAACGTGCTCGCCCGCCAGCTGCCGATGCCGGCGCCTCGCGTGTCCGCTGCCCTCGAGGCCGTCGGGATCGCGCCCGGTCGGCGCCCGCAGACCGTCTCGGTCGAGGAGTGGATCCGGTTGCTCGCGGCCATCTCGCCCGCGGTGTGAGCGACCCCCTCGCCCGCCTGACGCCGGTGGTCCGGCTGGCGCCCGCCAAGCTGAACCTGACCCTCGCCGTGCTGGGTCGGCGGCCGGACGGTTTTCACGACCTCCACAGCGTCATGGTCCCGCTCGCAGTAGCCGACCGGCTGAGTTTCGCGCCCACTGCCGGCGATTCGGACCGCCTCCACGTGAGCGGGCCGACCAGCGGCCCGGGCATGGGCCCCGACGCGGACAACCTCGTCCTGCGTGCGCTCGCGGCGCTTCGCGAGCGCCTTGGGGGGCGCGCGAAGGCCACCCGCGACGGGGATCTGCGGCCGTTCCTGCCGGCCCTCGCCGTCCGGCTCGAGAAGCGGATCCCCGTCGCCGCCGGTCTCGGCGGCGGCAGCAGCGACGCGGCCGCCACGATCGACGGAGCCCTCGAGGCCTGGGGCGTGGAGCTGGATCCGGAGGGGCGAGGTGCCGTTGCGCTGGCGCTGGGCTCGGACGTGCCGTTCTTCCTCGCCGGCGGCCCGGCGGTCGTGATCGGCCGCGGCGAGGGCGTGGCGTCCCTCCCGGCTCCGACCGGCGAGGCAGCGGGCATCCTCCTGGTCACGCCGTCGCTTGCCGTTCCGACCGCGGCGGTCTATGCCGCGTTCGCCGCGGGCGCCCGCCCCGGCACGGGCTCCTCGCGTCTCACCTCGCACCACCTTGCCGATGAGCTGCGGTCCGGACTCTCGACGCGCGCGCTCGCCGAGCGGGCCGGAATCCTGGCCTCGGCCAACGACCTCGCGGCGGCGACCGCCCAGGTCGTGCCGGAGATCGTCTTCATCCGCCGCGCGCTCATGCGCCTCCTGGCGCGGCCGGTCGGCCAATCCGGCTCCGGACCGACGCTGTGGGTCCTCTATCCTTCTGAGCCGGCCGCAGCGGTCGCGGCCGAGCGGGTTCGCGAAGTGATCGCCGCAGGGGCGCTCCACGTGCCTGGCGATCGGGCGCCGTCGGTCATCGCGACACGCATCGGCGCCGCAACCCCGGCACCGTCAGATGAGGGAGCGAACCCATGACCCGCGAGGCGATCACCAGCGACGGGGCTCCCGCGCCCGTCGGTCCGTACAGCCAGGCGATCGCGATCGACGGCTTCGTGTTCTGCTCGGGCCAGGTCGGACTCGACCCGGCCACCGGGCAGCTTGTCGATGGCATCGAGGCCCAGACGGAGCGCGTGCTGCGCAACCTCGCCGCGGTGCTGGACAGCGCCGGGCTGACCTTCGCCCACGTCGTGAAGACCACGATCCTGCTCACCGACATGAACGACTTCGCGACCGTCAACGGCATATACGCACGGTTCGTCGGCGATCCGCCGCCCGCGCGCGCCACCTTTGCGGTCGCAGGCCTTCCGCGGGGTGCCTCCATCGAGATCGAGGCCATTGCCCGAGGGTCGCGCGCGGGCTGAGCGCGTCCGGCGCCCGCCTTCTCGCGCTCCATCACGGCGGTCGCATTTGACACCCGCCTTGCGCGTCTCCTACGATTCTCTGACAACCCGATGACATCCAGCCCACCCACGCCTGCAGGCGGTGCGAGGACAACCTCGGACGATCCGCCCTGCGGGCCTCTCTTTCCGTGAGCCCGAGCGACCAACGCGCGCTCCCGGTCATCATGGCCGCGGGCCTCGGCACGCGGATGCGCTCCCGCCTGCCGAAGCTGCTGCACCCGCTGCTCGGCCGGCCGATGCTCGGCTACGTCATCGATGCCGCGCGCGAGGCGACCGACCGGCGACCGCTGGTCGTGTATTCCCCGGCCACCGCCGCGATCTGCGAGACCTTCGCCGACGCCGCCGACTTCGTCCTCCAGGACGTCCCAAGCGGCACCGGGGATGCGGTCCGAGCCGCCCTCACCGCGATCCCGGACAGCGTCGCAGAACTCCTCGTCATGAATGGGGATGTGCCGCTGGTCGATCCGGCGCTCCTCGCGGCACTGATCGCGGAGCGCGGGGACGCGCCCCTCGCGATGCTCACCGTCGAGGCGGTGGACCCGGCCCGCCTCGGGCGCGTCGTCCGCGATGCGTCGGGCGCGGTGGAGCGGATCGTCGAGGCGAAGGACGCGAGCCCCGACGAACTCGGCCTGTCCGAGGTGAACGCGGGCCTGTATGCATTCGAGACGGGCTGGCTCCGAACACGGATCGGCCACCTGTCGCCGTCGCCCGCGACCGGCGAGCTGTACCTGACCGAGCTGGTCCGCCTCGCGACCGCTGATCGACGGCCGGCGGCCTCGCTGGTCGTGCCCGACGACGGGACCCTGTTGGGCATCAACGACCGCTCCGAGCTGGCCGAGGCGGCCCACCTGCTCCAGGCGCGCACCAACGAGGCCCACCTGCTCGCGGGCGTGACCATGGACGATCCGTCGACCGCCTGGATCGAGCCGACGGTGCAGCTGGCGCAGGACGTGGTCCTGGAGGCCAACGTGGTCCTGCGTGGAACGACGCGCGTCGCCGAGGGCACGCGGATCGGGTCGGGCAGCCAGGTGATTGACACGGTCATCGGGCGCGACTGCAGGATCTGGGCGTCCGTCCTCGAGTCGTCCGAGGTGGAGGACGAGGTCCAGATCGGGCCGTTCGCCCACCTGCGGCCAGGTTCGTCCATCGGGCGTGGCGCCAAGCTCGGCAACTTCGCCGAGGTCAAGAACAGTCGCCTCGGGCCTGCCGTCCAACAGCACCACGTCAGCTACCTCGGCGACGCCGATGTGGGCGAGGGCGTCAACATCGGTGCGGGCACGATCACCGCCAATTACGACGGGCGCCGCAAGCAGCGCACGCGGATCGGGGCGAGGGCATTCATCGGGGTTGACACCATGCTCGTGGCGCCGGTCACGGTCGGCGAGGGCGCGAAGACGGGCGCGGGCGCAGTGGTCACTCGCGACGTCCCCGACCGGATGCTCGCAGTCGGCGTCCCGGCCCGCACCAGGATCCCGCGGCCAACCTCCGGCGACTAGCCGGCCGGCGAGGCGTAGGGATGCTCGACCTGCTGATCATCGCCATCCTCATCCTGCTCAATGCCGTGTTCGTCGCGGCCGAGATCGCCCTCGTCACGGTGCGGCGTCTGCGCGTGGACCAGCTGGCCGAGGAGGGGAGCCGCAGCGCGCGACGCGTCCAGCGGCTCACCGCGAACCCCGCCCGCTTCCTCGCCGTGATCCAGATCGGGATCACGTTCATCGGGTTCCTCGCCGCGGCGTTCGCCGGCGTCAACCTGGCCAAGGGCCTGGAGGTGGTGCTCGCGACCGCGGTCATCCTCGCCCCGTATGCCGAGCTCATCGCGCTGCTCATCGTCACGGCCGTGCTGAGCTTCGTCACGATCGTCTTCGGCGAACTGGTGCCGAAGACGCTCGCGCTCGCCCACCCGGAGCGGTTCGCCCTGGTGCTGTCGGGCCTCGTCGATCTTGTGGGGCGCGTCCTCGGACCGGTGGTGTGGGTTCTGACGCGCGTCACCCAGGCGATCAGCCGGCTCTTGGGCGTTCGCAACATCGACCGCGCCGAGATGATGAGCACCGAGGAGCTCACGCTGCTCGTCGAGCGCGGTGGGGAGCAGGGGATCCTCGAGGCCGAGGAAGAGCAGATGATCCATGCGGTCATCAAGCTCGGTGACCGGCGAGTGCACGAGGTGATGGTCCCCCGCACCTCGATCGCAGCGCTGCCCGTGACTGCCAGCATCGACGAGTCGATCGACGTGATCATCGAAGAGGGCCACAGCCGGATCCCGATCTACCAGGACTCGGTGGACGAAGTGCTCGGCATCCTGTACGCCAAGGACCTGCTGCCCTACCTCAAGCCCGGTGCCACGCGCCCGGCGCTGCGGGCGCTGCTGCGTACGCCCCTCTTCGTGCCCGAGTCCATGACCATCGACGACCTGCTCCACGAGTTCCAGCGGCGCAAGGTCCACGTCGCGATCGTGCTCGACGAGTACGGCGGCACGGCGGGCCTCGTGACCATCGAGGACCTGCTCGAGGAGATAGTGGGCGAGATCCAGGACGAGTACGACGTCGAGGAGCCGATGATCCAGCGCCTCTCGGAGGACGAGGTTCGCGTGGACGGCCGCGCGGCCGTGGACGAGTTGGGCGAGCTCTTCGATACCGAGCTTGGGCTCGAGGACGAGGACGAGTACGACACGGTCGGCGGCCTCATCTACCACCGCATCGGGGGCGTGCCGACGCCAGGTGACCAGGTCCACGTGGATGGCCTGGTCCTCACGGTGGAGTCGACCGATGGCCGCCGGGTCGGCAAGGTGCTGGTGGTTCGTCGCCCGCCCGACGATGGCGGAGCGGTGATGCCGGACGAGGCGGACCGCTAGCGGGTCCCGGGTCGCGCGGGCGCCCTACGCCGAGATCACCCCCACGATCACGTCCTCGAGCCGGCGCCGCGCGTCGGGCTGGACCACGCCGGCGGCCGCCAGCTCCGCCAGCGCCTCGTCGCGGTAGCGGCGCGCCTGGTTGCGGGTGTAGTCGCGCGCCCCGGCGCGCTCGAGGATCGCCATGGCCTCGGCCACCTCGTCGGTCGTCGGCGACTCGCAGGCGTAGATCTCGGCCAGGCGCGCTCGGTCCGGTTCGCGGGAGCGTTCGAACGCGAAGATCACCGGCAGGGTCTTCTTGTGCTTGGCGAGGTCGGACGGCTCCTTGCCGGTGGCCTGTTCCTCGCCCCAGATCCCGAGCAGGTCGTCATTGAGCTGGAAGGCGATGCCCAGTGCCCAGCCGAACGAGCGATAGCGGGCGATCACCGCGTCGTCGTCGGTGGCCAGCAGGGCGCCCGCCTCGATCGAGGCGGCAATCAGCGCCGCGGTCTTGCGGCCGATCATGTCGAAGTAGAGCTCCACCGACATGGCGTCGTCGTGCTCGCTGGTCCAGATGTCGATGAACTGGCCCTCGCACAGCCGCAGGCACGTCTCGTCGTAGAGGCGGACCAGGCGCAGCACCTTGGCGTCGGAGAAGCCGAGGTCCGACAGGCGGTGCAGCGCGATCCGGCTCAGGGTGAACAGGGCGTCGCCGGTGTTGATCGCCTGCGGGATGCCGTGCAGCGTCCACAGGGTGGGCCGGTGGCGGCGCTCGGTGTCACTGTCCTCGATGTCGTCGTGGACGAGGCTGAAGTTGTGGCCCAGCTCCACAGCGGCGGCCCCGGGCAGCGCAGGCTCGTACTCGCCGGTGATGGACGCGTAGGCGAGGAGCCCGAGCAGCGGCCGCATCCGCTTGCCGCCCGAGACCGCATCGTGGTCCAGGCCCAGGTGGTAGCGTGCCATCTCGTACAGGCCACGCGTCGACGGATCGCGGTCGCGGACGAGTTGACGGATTTCTTCCTCGGTCGCGGCGATCAGCGCTGACAGGTCGAACTGCAGGGGCGCGGCGTCTGCGGGCACGTTCCGATCATAGCAACGCGCCCTGGCTCACCCGCCCCGCGGGTGGCTCGGTCCCGCGTGGTAGCGTCCGACTGCAGATGCCGTCTCGCCGCCCGTATGTCACCGATGCGATCGTCCTGTCTCGGTTCGAGCTGGGCGAGGCCGACCGGGTGCTCACGCTGCTGACCCCGGAGCACGGCAAGATCCGGGCGATCGCGCGGGGAATCCGGCGCCAGACGAGCCGGTTGGGCGGATCGCTGGAGCCGTTCGCGGAGCTGCGCGTGGCGCTGGCCCACGGCCGCACGTTCGAGGTCGTGACCCAGGTCTCGGTCAGTCACGCGTGGCTGCGCCTGCGGGATTCGCTCGAGTCGGCGGCCACGGCCTGGTATCTCGCGGAATTGGCCGATCGCTCGTCCGAGGAAGGGGCGGCCGCCGAGTCGCTGTACCGCCTGCTGCGGCGGGCCTACGAACTGCTCGAGGCCGGGATGGCGGCCGGGCGGGTCGCCCGCTGGTACGAGATGCGACTGGCCGATGAGCTCGGGATGCGGCCCGAGGTGGACCGCTGCGTCGAATGTGACCGGATGCTGGAGCCGACCGACCGCTTCCGCTGGGTACCTGTCCTCGGTGGGGTGCTGTGCGAGCGCCATGTCGCCCCGCAGACGTCGCGCGTCGATCTTTCGCTGGACGCGCTCAAGCTGCTCAAGGCGTATCAGCGGATGGACGCGGAGGCGCTCGTGGGGCTTCGCCTCGCCGTCGGCGTGGAGCGCGAGGTGGAGGCGGCGCTGCGCGATTTCGTACGCCAGGTGCTGGAGCGCGACCCCCGCTCGCTCGCGTTCCTCGACGAGGTGCGGGTGGGTCGGGCGCCGGCGTAGGGTCGCGAGCGCCCGTGCGGGGGCCGCCCGCGACGTCATGCGTGCCACAATCGGTGCCATGACTTCGACCCCTCAGGCGGCCGTCGCGCACGAGGCCGACGACGTCGCGCCGGCCGTCGCGAACCTCGAGACGATCGTGTCGCTCGCCAAGCGGCGCGGCTTCGTCTTCCCGTCGAGCGAGATCTACGGCGGCATCAACGCCGTCTGGGATTACGGGCCGCTCGGCGTTGAGCTCAAGAACAACGTCAAGCGCGCCTGGTGGAAGGCGATGGTCCAGGAGCGCGACGACATCGTCGGGTTGGACGCGGGCATCCTGATGGCGCCCCAGGTCTGGGTCACGTCAGGCCATGTCGCCGAGTTCAGCGACCCCATGGTCGAGTGCTCGACGGACCGGCGTCGCTTTCGCGTCGACGAGCTGCCGGGTGCCGAGGACCTCTCCCCGGCCGAGCTCATGGACCCGGGCATCGTGGCGCGCCTTGGCCTCAAGTGCCCGGTCGACGGGGGGCCGCTATCCGCGCCGCGCAGGTTCAACCTGATGTTCCAGACCTGGATGGGCCCGGTCCAGGACGACGCGTCGCTGATCTACCTGCGGCCCGAGACGGCGCAGGGCATCTACGTCAACTTCAAGAACGTCCGCGAGACGTCGCGCAAGAAGCTCCCGTTCGGGATCGCGCAGATCGGCAAGGCATTCCGCAACGAGATCTCGCCCGGCAACTTCGTGTTCCGGATGCGCGAGTTCGAGCAGATGGAGATGCAGTATTTCGTGCACCCCGCCGCCGCGGCGGAGCAGTTCGAGGCGTGGCGTGATCGACGCATGGCGTGGTACGAGGGTTACGGGGTCTCGAAGTCGCGTCTGCGCTTTCGCGAGCATCGCGCCGCCGAACTGGCCCACTATGCGAAGAGGGCCGTCGACGTCGAATACCGGTTTCCGTTCGGCTGGAAGGAGCTCGAGGGCATCCACAGCCGTGGCGACTTCGACCTGTCGCGCCACGCGGCGGCCAGCGGCGAAAACCTCGAGTACTTCGACCCGGCCACCGAGGAGCACTACATCCCCTGGATCGTCGAGACGTCCGCGGGCGGAGACCGCGCCCCGTTCACCTTCCTGATCGACGCATACCGCGAGGAAGAAGTGCGTGGGGAGACGCGCGTCGTGCTGGCGCTCCACCCGCAATTGGCGCCCTACAAAGTGGCGGTGCTGCCACTTCTCAAGAAGCGCCCCGAGATCGTGGAGCTCTGCCACCGGATCAAGTCAGACCTGCAGCGAGACATCATGGCGGTCTACGACGACACGGCCTCGATCGGGAAGCTCTACCGTCGCCAGGACGAGATCGGGACGCCGTGGTGCATCACGGTGGACGTCGAGTCCCTCGAAGACGGCGCGGTGACGATTCGCGACCGCGACACGATGACCCAGGAACGGGTGCCGCGCGAAGGTGTCCGGCGGTTCATCATGGATCGGCTGAGTGGCGCTGGCTGATCCCCCTCCGGTGGGCGCCGTGGCGGCCCGCCCGGCTCGT
>VGPE01000057.1 GCA_016875645.1 Chloroflexota bacterium | reverse complement strand
CTGAGCGAAGCGCAGGAGCTCGCGAATCGGCCGATCTTCGGGCGCCTGCTGGCCGACGAGTGGCTGCCGGCCATCCCGGACGTGCACGCGCGGCTGGTCGCGGGCGGCGCACGGGTGGCGGACGTCGCCGCCGGCGCGGGCTGGTCGTCGATCGCCATGGCCCGTGGCTACCCGGGGATCACGGTCGACGGGATCGACCTGGATGCGGACGCGATCCGGCGCGGGCGGGAACACGCCGCCGCGGCCGGCGTCTCCGACCGCGTCACCTTCCATGTGACCGATGCGGGAGATCACTCCCTGGACGGCCAGTTCGACCTGGTCACGATCTTCGAGGCCGTCCACGACCTGGCGCGCCCGGTCGAGGTGCTCTCCGCCGTCCGCCATCTGCTCAAGCCAGATGGCGTCGCCATCGTGATGGACGAGAAGGTGGCCGAGTCGTTCACCGCGCCCGGCGATGCGATCGAGCGCCTGATGTACAGCTACAGCGTCTTCTTCTGTCTCGCGAACGGCCTCGCGGACCGCCCGAGCGCGGGCACGGGCACGGTGATGCGTCCGGCGACGTTCCGACGGTATGCCCTGGACGCAGGCTTCCGGTCCGTGACGATCCTGCCGATCGACCACGAGGTCTTCCGCTTCTACCGCCTGGAGCCCTGATCGGCTTGTCGGCCCCCGGCGCAGTCGGTATCGTGGCCGCCTGAGGTCGGCGGGTCATCGACCGCGAGGGGCGGTCCGAGGGGTCGGCCGGGAGAACCGTTGGCCGATACCTCCCCTGGAGGGCCCGCCGCACGATCGGGAGGGGTCCCGCGACGCCTTCTCGTTGCGACCCTCGCGGTCGTCCTGGTGGCCGCGGCCGCCCTCGCCGGCACGATCCTGCTCACTCCGCCCCCGACACGCGCCGCGCCCGGGCTGTGCGTGAACGTCGCCCAGGAGCGCGGGCTGGTGTACCGCGGCGCCTACGGCGGGACCCCATGGGCGTTCAACCCGATGTCCGCCGTGATGCTGCGCAACATGGGCAATGGCGCGGCGGTCACCGATTACGACGCCGACGGCGACCTCGACGTCCTCATGCTCGGGCAGCTCGGCCACGGCAACGCGCTCTTCCGCAACGGACTGGCCGAGTCGGGCAGCGCCTCGTTCACCGACCAGACGGCCGCAGCCGGGCTGGCCAACACCGGCGGCAGCCGCGTCGCAGCCTTCGCCGACCTCGACAACGACGGCGACCAGGACCTGGTGGTGGTCAACGATTGGGACGGCGAAGGGCGGGGCACCCCCTCGACGATCTGGCGCAACAACGGCGACGGCACGTTCGCCGACGTGACGCCCGGCTCGCGGTTCGCGCCCACCGGGTATCTCGCAGGCGGCCTTGCGCTGGCGGACTACGACCGCGACGGCCTGCTCGACCTGTACATCACCTACTGGACCATGGAACTGGGCGGCGATCCTTCGGACGATGGCTACGCCAAGGGCCAGTTCCCGGCCCGGAACAAGCTGTTCCGCAACGAAGGCGGCCTCACGTTCGCCGACGTCACCACGGACGCCGGTCTGGGCGAGGTCCAGATCGACAGCTTCACCCCGATCTTCGCGGACTTCACTGCGGACGGCTGGCCGGACCTCTACGTCGCGGTCGACCATCGGCCTGACCTGTTCTTCGTCAGCGAGGGCGGCAGCTTCCGCTCGGCGGCACGGGAGTTCGGCCTGACCCACGTTGGCAATGACATGGGCGTCGCCGTTGCGGACCTCGAGCACGACGGCCTGCTGGACCTGTACGCCACCAACATCAGCGACGAGACCGGGAAGTTCGGCAACGGACAGGGCAACACGCTGATGCGCGCGACCCGCGACGCAGAAGGCCGCGTGGTCTACGAGGACCAGGCGAGCGACCTCGGCGTTGCCGACACCGGCTGGGGCTGGGGCACCGCATTCACCGACATGGACCTCGACGGGGACATCGACCTCTACGCCGCCCAGGGCATGCAGGAGTTCCTCGCCCAGCAGGCGCCGGAACTGCGTGCCGAGGAGGCCCACCTCTTCCTCAACGAGGGCGACCTGACCTTCCGAGAGGCCACGAAGAACGGCTGCGACATCGTTGGCGACCAGCGGGCGGTGGTGCCGTTCGACTACGACCGCGACGGCGATCCCGACCTGCTCATCTCCCAGGTCGCCTACCACGCGACGCTGCTGGAAAACCAGACCAGCGGGCAGGGGTGGCTGACGGTGGACCTTGCCGGTGCCGGCGTCCAGGCCGCAGGAGCCCGGGTCACCGTCACCGTCGCCGGCGGCCGCTCGACCCAGGTCGCGCTGTTCGGGGGCTCATACCTCGCCGGGATGCCGCTCGAGCTGTACTTCGGCCTCGGTGCGGCGACGGGCGCTGACGACGTGACGATCACCTGGGCCGACGGGACGACGACGAGGCTCGGGCCGGTCGAGGGCGATCGCATCGTCACCGTGACCCCGGAGGGAATCCGGGAATGACAGCATTGCTCGCCACTCGCCGGATTGGCGCGATCGCACTGGTGGCGTCGCTGGTGATGGTCATCGGCGCCACGGTCCTCGCCGGCAGCGCCCGCGCCGAGGCGCCCGCCAGCTGGCGGCCCTTCCTGATGCCCTCGGCCGGCGCGGTGCGTCCTGAGCCGCCCCCCGCGACCGGCACGGACCATGACCGGCGCGATCTCGACGAAATCGTTGCAGCCCAGGCGGGCGGCCGCACGAGCGCTGAACGGATCGCCTACTGGACGGCAACACCGTCGGTCACGCGCTGGAACGAGATCCTCTTGGGCGTCGTGCGGCTCGACAAGACCAACCCGGTCCGGACCTCACGCGCGATCGCGCTCCTCAACACCGCCATGTATGACGCGATCATCGCCGCCTGTGACGCGAAGATCGCGTACCGCCGCGGCAACCCGGCCGAGCGCGACAGCCGGATCCGGGTCCTCGCCCCGGTTGACGATCTGTCCGCCTTCGCCTCGGTGGACGTCGCCGTCGCCGAAGCCGCCAGGGCCGTGCTCACCCAGATCTACCCGGGCCGAGGAGACGAGTTCGAGGCCTTCGCGGACGAAGTGACCGGCGTTCGCCTCGCCGCCGGGACGAGTACGCGAACCGACATCGAGGCCGGTGCCGCGATCGGGCGCGCCGTCGGCGCCCTGGCCGTCGAGCGCGCGACGACTGACGGCTCGAGCGCGATCCCGCGCTTGAACCCGCCAGTGTTCGACGGCGTCTGGAAGGCGGCCCGGCCGTTCCAGAACGACATCCCGCTGGAGCCCATGGCCGGGACGTGGAAGCCATGGCTCATGGCATCGGGCGACCAGTTCCGCCCGGGCCCACCCCCGGTCTTCCGGTCCGCACAATGGCAGGCCGAGGCCGACGAAGTGGTGCGCGTGAACGCGAACCTCACCGACGACCAGGTCCGGATCGCCCGCTTCTGGGCCGACGGCCCCGGGACCGACACGCCGCCCGGCCACTGGCTGCGCATCGCCATCGAGATGATCCGCCGCGACGGGGTTTCGCTGGCGGACGCCGCGCGCGTTCTCGCCCACGTCGGGACCGCGCAGGCTGATTCGTTCATCGCCTGCTGGGACTCGAAATTCCACTACTGGACGGCCCGACCGATCGGGGTCATCGGAAACTTCGCCTCCACGGTGGTGACGCCCAACTTCCCGGCCTACGTCTCCGGCCATTCCACGGTCTCGGGGGCCAGCTCGGTCGTCCTCGGGCAGTTCTTCCCGGGCGATGCGGGGCGCCTCGGCGCGATGGCCGAGGAGGCCGCGATGTCGCGGCTGTACGGCGGGATCCACTGGCGCAGCGACAACGAGGTGGGGCTGGTCGTGGGGCGCCAGGTCGGCGAGCTGGCCGCGGAGCGCGCCCGGTCGGCCGACGCGTGGCACTGACCGCCGAACCCCGGCCGACGCCATGACGCAGCCGGCCGAGGCCGATCCGCCCCAGCCACCCGCATCAGCCCTGACCGATGTGGTGGAACGGGGGTTCGCGGCGATCCAGGGCCATTACGCACGCGGCGTGGGCGGGGTGGTCCGCGACCTGCCCGATGTGCAACTGAGCCGCAGCGGTCTGCCCGCCCGGGTTGTGAACGCCGTCAACCGGGCCCGGTTCGCGCACACGGCGCGAGCCGATGAGGCCATCGCGGAGGCGACCGCGTTCTTCGCAGAAGCCGGTGTGCTCTTCCGCTGGTTCGTCGGGCCGTCGTCGGGGGCCGACCTGGGCGCCCGACTCGTCGCGGCCGGGATGGGCAAGCTGAGCGACTCGCCCGGGATGGCGCTCGAACTTGACCGGATGGTCGACGAGCCGGTCGATCTGCCGGGGCTGGAGGTGCGTCCGGTGGCGAGCGCGGCGGACCTCGAGGACTGGCTGTCCGTCTCGCGCGCGTCGGCGGGCTTCGACGACGTCGTCTTCGGGGCGTGGGCGACCGCCCACCGGGCGCTGGGCTGGGGTCCTGGTGCACCACTGCAGAACTTCGTCGCCCGGCTCGACGGCCGCCCGGTGGCCGTCGCGGCGCTCCTGGCGATGGACGATGTGGCCGGGATCTGGAACGTCGGCACCCTGGAAGCGGTCCGAGGGCGTGGCATCGGGCGCGAGACCACGCTGACCGCGCTCCGCGCGGGGCGCGGCCTCGGGTACCGCGTGTCGATCCTGGGTTCGTCGGCCCTGGGCTTCCCCGTCTACTCGCGGATCGGGTTCCGCGAGGTGTGCCGCGTCCGCCACTACGGGCCACCGGCCAGCTGACCCGGCGATCGCCGCCGACCCTCCGGGCGGGGATCCGCCATCCGCCGCATCATTGCCACGATGGACGATCGACTCGCGACGCTCGACGGGCGCCGGTTCTGGGACCACCTCTGCGAGGCCGTCGGCCGCGCGGTCGTGGGCAACGAGGGGCCGCTGCGGCTGCTCGCGGTTGCCCTGCTCGCCGAAGGCCATGCCCTGATCGACGACGTGCCGGGGGTGGGCAAGACGCTCCTGGCGCGGGCATTCTCGCGCTCGCTCGGGCTCTCGTTCGCGCGCGTCCAGGGCACCACCGACCTGCTGCCCGGTGACGTGACCGGCAGCAGCGTCTATGAGGCTGGCGCGTTCCGCTTCATCCCGGGCCCGGTCTTCACGAACGTGCTGCTCGTCGATGAGATCAACCGTGCCACGCCGCGGACCCAGGCCGCGTTGCTGGAGGCGATGCAGGAGCGCCAGGTCTCGGCCGAAGGTGAGTCGCGGCCGCTGCCGGTGCCGTTCATCGTGGTCGCGACCGAGAACCCGGTCGAACTGGAGGGCACCTTCAGCCTGCCCGAGGCGGAGCTTGATCGCTTCCTCGTGCGCATTTCGCTCGGCTACCCCGACCGGGACGCCGAGGTGGCCATCGCGGGGCGCTATACGGGTCGCTCCGAGCCGCTCGACGACGTCTCGCCGGTCGCGGGCCCGCCGGAGATCCTTCGCCTGCGCGACCAGGTCCGCCGGCTGATCGTGAGCCCGGATGTGCTGGGCTACCTGGTCGATCTCGTCCGCGCCACCCGCCAGCATGCCGACCTGCGCCTCGGGGCCAGCCCGCGCGCCAGCGTGGCACTCCATCGCGCGAGCCAGGCCTGGGCCTACCTCGACGGCCGCGCGTTCGTGGTCCCGGAAGACGTTGCCGCGGTCGCGCCCGCGGTCCTCGGCCATCGGCTCCTGCTGGATCTCGATCGGCGGCTCCGTGGCGCGAGCGCCGAGGCGATCCTGGCCGAAGTCATCGGCCGCGTGCCCATCCCGATGCCCGACCGGGCCACGGCCGAGCGGGCTCGCTGAGCGCCGTCAGGCGCCCCGACCCGCGACCATGAGCCGATCGGCGACCGTCGGCCTGCTGCTGATCGGCCTCGGTGCGCTTACATCAGCCCCGGGCGTCATCCTGGTCGGCTCGCTGACGATCCTCACCTCGTGGCTGACCACGCTCTGGTCCAGCCGGGGCCTGCGCCGGGTCGCCTACGAGAGGCGACTGCCCCGCGATCGGGCATTGCCGGGCGACGAGGTGGAGCTGATCGTTTCGGTGCACAACGACAAGCTGCTGCCCCTCGCATGGCTCCAGGCGGAGGACTTCGTGAGTGACGGCACCCAGCTCAAGAGCAGCCACCTTGAGCGCAGTGACCGGCCGGGTCTCGACATGCTGCGCACGATCTGGACACTGGCGCCCTACGAGCGCATCACGCGCCACCTGACCCTCGCGGTTGATCGGCGCGGCCTGCACCGCTTCGGCCCCGTCCGGCTCCAGGTTGCCGACCTGTTCGGCCGGGAAACGGCCATCGAGGAGCACGTCGACGAGGCCGTGCTCCTGGTGCGGCCTCGGAGCGTCCCAGTCCGGGCCACCTCACCGGAGGTCGCCCCGCTCGGCGCCCGTCGGTCGCGGACCGGTCTCCACGAGGACCCCGCGCTGTTCGCGGGCGTGCGGCCCTTCCAGGCCGGCGATCCGCGCAAGCGCATCCACTGGCGGGCGTCGGCCCGGCTGGGCCAGCCGGTCAGCAAGCGGTTCGAGCCCGCGACCCTTCGCGAGAGCGTCCTTGCCCTGGACGTCCAGACCAGCGACGGGCCGTTCTGGCTCATGGCCTACGACGAGGCAGTGCTCGAAGGCATCGTGGTCGCGGCGGCATCGCTGTGCCGCGCCGTCCTGGCCGAAGGCGGAGGCGTCGGGCTGGCCGCGAACGCCTGGACGTCCACCACCACGCGGCTCGCATTCGTACCACCTACCTCGGGCGAGGCGCAGCTCGGGCGCATCGACGACACCCTGGCGCGGATGAGCCCGTTCGCGTCGGCTCCGCTCGAGAACCTGCTGTCCTCGCTGCCGGGGCGTCTCGGCTCGGGGACCAATCTGCTGGCCCTTTCGTCACGCGACCCGCGGCCGGTCCTGGCGGTGGAACGGCGGCTCGCGGCGAGCGGCTACGCGGTGACCCACGTCGCGTACGGTCCGGAACGGGGGGTTTGGGCCGACCTCGCGCGGCGCGCGGGCGTCAGTGCCATGACCGCCTCCCTCGACGCTGACTGGCGGACCAGTGATTCGCTCGAACTCGCGGGCTGACGTCCTCATCCCGCTCATCGCATGCCTCGTGGAAGGGGCGGCGATCGCGGTCATCGATGCGCTGTTCGCGGCCGGGGCGCGGCGACCGGCACTCGGTCCCCTGGTCTTCGGGCTCGCTGCGGCGGCCGGCCTGCTCTGGGTCCGTCGCGCCGCCCCCGACGCTGAGCGGCCCGGCCTGGTCGCCATCATCGCGATCGCGTTCGTCGGCAGCACCTGGCTTGCGCGCGACATGACCACGATCGAGGCGGGCTTCCCCGGCTCGCTGCTGACCGAACCGGCGGGCTGGCTCGCTGCCATCGCCGTCGTGCGCGGCACCGCCCACCGCGATCCCGAGGAGGAGGATCTCGTGGTGGCCGGCCTGCTGCGCTGGGGAATCCCGCTGCTGACGATCCCTTGGCTGCTGGGCGCGGGACTGCCGGTCGGCACGCACGCGGAGTTCATCCGGGTGGCGTTTCCGGCCACGGTCCTCTTCGCCGGCGGTGGCCTGCTCGCGCTCGGCCTGAGCCGCCTCGAGGCGCTGGCGATCTCCGCCGGCATCGACTGGCACCGCAACCGCGCGTGGCTGGTCCTGATGCTCGGAGTGGTGCTGCTGGTCACGGCGGTGGCCATCCCGGCAGCGCTGCTGCTCGGCGAGCCGGTCGGCGAGCTCCTCGGCGGCCTCGCCGGGCCGTTCGCGGCGGTGTTCGCGCCGATCGCAGGCCTCGTCGCGCTGCTGCTGGCACCGCTGGTGGGACTCGTCTCGGGCTTCTTCGACCTGCTGCGGCAGTTGATCGGCATGGGCGGCGAGGTGGCGGGCCCACTGGGTCCCAGCGGGGCGCCGGAACCCACGCTCGTCGAGCCCGGCGAGCCGGGCGGCATCGGGATCGAGGTGGCGACCTTCCTCGTCGTGGCGACGATCGCCATCGGCCTGATCCTGCTCGCCCGCGTCGCCCGCAGGGCCACCCGCCCCGGCCGGGTCGCCGCCGTCCCCGGCGAGGAACACGAGTTCGTGCCGCCGACGTTCGAGTTGCACCTGCCGCGGCTCCGCCGCCCCGCGCGGCCCGGGCGCCCCGCCACGGCCACCGCGGCCTACCTCGCGTTCCTCGCCGATGCCGAAGGGCGCGAGCGCCTGGCGCGACAGCCGACCGAGGGTCCTGCAACTCACGTCCGGCGCCTGCGAACGGGCGGGACGGCGACAGCCGACACCCTCGCCGCTGCCGACCTGCGCGCTGCAAGCCTGCTTGCCGCCGACTACGAGCTCGAGCGATACGGTCTGCGTGACCTGCCGCCGCGTGAGACGCGCCGGGCCCTGGGTCGCTGGCAGCGGCTCAAGGGCGCACTCAGGCGCACCTGACTCCTGGTCACGCTGGTCACGCGCGCGGCGCCGAAGTCACACGCCGATTGCCGGGGCACGGGTGGCGCCGTGGACGGCGCAGGCGCGGCGGTCCAGGTGTCCCGGGCGATGCCCGTCAATGCATCAGATGCGGTGACGGGCTTCACGGATGTCCCGGTCTGGGCGCCGCACGACCGGTTCCGCAGTCGCGGAGTGGGCCCTCGGCTCGCGACTCCGGGCGCCGCCGGCGCCGGCTCGCACCGGCATCGGGCCCGCGGTGATCACTCCCGGCGATTCCTCGGCGCCCGGAGGGACGGCCGGCGAGTCGCTCGACTACGCTGCGGCGGTGCCGCCCATCGCCCGGGTCGAGGTCTTCGAGCCCACCTCCGACCTGCCCCGGCGGCGGATCTTCTCGACCGGCGGCAACAACGACCGCGGCGCGACACTGGTCAAGATCACGGACCTCGAGGGCCTCGCCGGCTGGGGTGAGACCTACCCCGTGCCGGCCGGCGTGGCCGTGATCCGGGCAGCGGGCGCGCTGCTCGTGGGGCGCGACCCGGGGGATGCCACAGCGAACCAGGACCTGGTCCGTCGCGCCACCCTCGGCAACGGCTTCGCGACGAGCGCCCTGTCGATCGCCCTGGACGACCTGCGGGCGCGTCAACGCGGCGTGTCAGTTGCGACGCTGTACGGCGGGCCCATCCGGACCCGGGTCCGCGCCTACGCCGTCGAGCGAGGGCTACGTGGAGGGCCGTGGCCTGGCGGAGGCGTGGATCGAGGAGGCGGGGCGCGTGACCGCCGCGGGATACCTCGGCTTCAAATTGCGGATCGGACGTGATCCCATCGGGACCGAGCTGGCGGCGGCGGCCGACCTGCGTCGCGCGTTCCCGGCCCTCCACCTGATGGCGGACGGGAATGTCGCGTACCGCACCCATGACGCGCTCCGCGTGGGTCGCGCGTTGCACGACCTGGGCTTCGGCTGGCTGGAGGAACCGCTGCCCACAGACGGCTACGTGGGCTACGAGGGCATCCGGGCGCGCCTGCCGCTGCCCCTCGCCGGCGGCGAATCGCTGCAGGACCGGCGATCGGCGCGCGAGGCACTCGACCGCGGAGCGTTCGACCTGGTCCAGCTGGACGTCTCGATCTGCGGCGGCATCGGTGAGACGATCGCCATCGGCGGCCTGGCCAGGCTGGCTGCGGTTGCCATCCATCCACACGCGTGCAACGGGGCGATCGGACTCGCCGCGAGCCTGCAGGTGCTGGCCGCACTGCCGGACACGACCCGCCTGCCGAACGACTCGCCGATGCTCGAGGTCGACTTCGGTCCGAACCCCGCCCGCACCCATCTCCTGGCCCGACCGCTGCCCTTCCGGGATGGCTGGTTCACGATCCCGACCGGACCCGGCCTCGGCGTGGAGGTAGACGAAGCCTTCGTCCAGCGGTTCGATCGGGCATGACGGGCGGCGTGGCGGCCTGACCCCGATCAGAGTGGTCTGTTTTCATGTCGACGGCCAGCGACTTTGACCGTTAGCCGGCCAGCGACTTTGTCACCGGGGCGAGTAGCGCAGGGTAGTCCGTCGCCACGGGTGATCGGGTCCGGGCCGGGGTGGCTGCGGTCTGGACCGAGGTTCGGGCGACGTCCGAAGCGCGGTCGCCCGGGGCGGCGCATCCACGAGGGCGTGATCGGTCCCCTCGATCTCGACCCACAGCGAGCCGTCCAGCCGGCGCTGGAGGACGACCCAGCGTCGACCGGCGGGGCCGGGCGGACGGCTGCCCAGGGCGAGACTCCGACCGTCGACCGCGAGGGTGCCGTCGGCCGCGAGCTGGCGCCGCTGGCGGGAGCAGAACAGGGCCTCGGGCTGCCGGCTGGAGGTTCGCCAGGCGGGGCCGGGATCCGTGGCCGGCACGGCGAACCGCGCGTTGTGGCACGGCAGGTACCGGGCGAGCACGAGGTTGGCGTCCTCGAGCGTGGCCGCCCCGGCCAGTCCAGCTCGCTCCGGAGGCGGTCCTGGAGGGTGCCCCACAGCCGCTCGACGCGGCCCTTGGCCTGGGGCGAGCGGGCCGCCACCCAGGCGATCGTCGCGGCCCTCGAGGGCCCGCCCGACCTGGGTCGTCGAGCGGCGGCCGGCGAACTGCTCGGCGAGGGTCGGGATCGCGCCCGCGCTTTTCCAGAAGATGCCGTGGCGGTCGGAGTAGAGCGCGAGCGGCAGGCCGTGGCGGTGCGCGGTCTGGACGAGAACGGCCAGATACCCGACCGCGTCCTCCTGTTCGCGGAACACGGCCCCGGTGACGAGCCCGGTCGCGTCGTCGATGCCGCCCACCAGGGTCAGCCACGGTCCGCGGCCCTCCAGCCAGTCGTGCCTGGAGCCGTCGACCTGGAGCAGCATCCCGGCCGCGGTCATCCGGTCGCGCCGGGTGCGGTGGCGCCGCGGGCGTCGCCGGCGCACGACCGGCACACCCTCCTCCGCGAGCACCCGGCGCAGCGTGCGCGGGGCGACGTGGAGCTCGAGCTCGTCTGCCAGCAGCTCGGCCAGGTGCTCCCGGTTCACACCCAGGTAGCGGGTCTGCGCGAGTTCCACGACCCGAGCGCGGACCTCCGGATCCAGGCGGTTGGCCGGGGCCCGACCGGCATTGCCGTGGACGAGCGCGCCGGCACCGTCGGGGCCGCGGTACCGCGCGAGCAGCCGGCGCACCGAGCGGACCGGCCGGCCGAGCAGGCCCGCCGCCTCCGCGATCGAGGTCTCGCCGGCCAGGATGTGGCTGAGGACGTACAGCCGCCATTGCGCTCGCGGGTCCAAGGTGATCGTCTCCCTCGTCATGGCAATGAGGGTGACAAAGTCGCTGGCCGCTTATGGGTGACAGAGTCGCTGGCCGTTCACACGAGTGGCGTGTTTTCATTGACAGTGAACTTCACCGCCCACGATCATTCGCTCGCCCGTGCCACGGGCAGAAGGAGGGCTTCACCGGCATGGCGGTCGGTGGCGCCGCGGTCAGCCGCGGCGCCGGTCGTGTTTCGCGCCGCCTGGACCGCCTCAGCGACCGCGGCTTCGCGTTGCTCGTGTCGGTCCCGGGGCTCATCCTTGTCGCGCTCGTCGTGCTGCCGCCCACCCTTTCGGTGTTCGGACTCAGCCTCTTCCGGATCGAGCTGGCCAAGGATGATCTGACGCCCTTCGTGGGCCTCCGGAACTACCTCGAGCGGCTGCCGGCCGACCGGGAAGTCCTGGACGCGATCCCGCGCACGCTCTTCTTCGCGGCGATCACAACCGCGGTGACCCTGCCGCTCGCGCTTGTCACCGCCCTCGTCCTCAATCGTGGCTTCCGTGGCGCTGGCGTCTTCTTCATGGGCCTGCTGATGCCGTGGGCCATCTCGGCGATCGTGGCCGGCATCTTCTGGCGCTTCATCTTCGACACCCACTTCGGGATCATCAATGGGATCCTGATCGGCCTCGGCGTCTTCGAGGAGCCGTTCAACTGGCTCAAGGAAACCGTCCAATCGGTCTCGATCGCCATCGTTGCCCAGTCGTGGCGCTCGGTGCCGCTCCTGGCCGTGCTGTTGCTGGCCGCCCTCAAGACCATCCCGGGCACCCTCTATCGGGCGGCCAAGATGGACGGCGCCACGGCGTGGGAGTCGTTCCGGTACATCACGCTGCCGGCGATCCGCCCGACCCTCCTCGTGGTCGGCGTCCTCCAGGTCATCGTCGGCCTGCAGGTGTTCGACCTGCTGTACAGCCTCACGAACGGCGGCCCCGGCCGCGACACCTACGTGCTGATCTACGCGATCTACGACATCGCGTTCACGGGCCTCAGCTTCGGCTACGCGTCGGCCGTCACGATCGTGCTGTTCGCAATCATCGTCCTGTGCAGCCTGCTGCTTCTCGTCTTCCAGTTGCGGCGCCGGCGGACGGTCGGGCCCACGACGGACGAAGAGGCGGAGCTGGCGGCAGCGGCCGGGCGCGGCAGCCTGCGATTCGCCAGTGGCCCGCGTGCCCGGAGCCTGCCGGCGGCGGGTGACGATGGGACGGCGCGACGGCGGCGCTTCGCGATCCCGACCGGGGTCGGCAGGGTGGGCTTCGGCACCGGCGTCGTGGTGCTGTTCCTGTTCTACATCGCCCCGATCGCCTGGCTCGCGATCGCCAGCCTGCAGCCCGAATCGGCAATCCAGGTCCAGCCGCCCGCACTGACCGCCAACCTGTGGCTCGACGGCTATGTGCTCATCGCCAACGATCCGCGCTGGGCAGGCTCGCTCGCGGTGAGCCTGCAGACGGCCCTGTTCACGACCCTCTTCGTCATCGTTCTCGCGGCGCCCGCCGCCTACTCACTGGCCCGGTTCGACCTGCCCGGCAAGAAGACGATCCTGGCGATCCTGATCTTCGTCCAGATGGTGCCCGGGATCGTCATGGCCATCCCGGTGCTTCGGATCTTCCAGATCCTGGGCCTGACCGACACCGTGGCGGCGCTCGTCATCGTCAACGTCGCGTTCTGGCTGCCGCTGATCGTGTGGCTCATGCGCAACTTCTTCGCCGACGTCCCGGTTTCGCTCGAGAGGGCCGCGCGGATCGACGGCTGCTCGCGCCTGGGCACGCTGTTCCGGGTGACCATTCCCGCCGCTCGGCCGGGCATGGCGGCAGCAGCGATCCTGATGCTCATCGGCACCTGGAACGAATTCCTGTTCGCCGTGATCCTGGGCAACCAGAATGCGGTGACAATCACCCGGCTCATCACCGGCATCCAGAACTACCCGAGTCCGATCAACCAGTCGCCTCCGCCGAACCTCCTGGCGTCGGCGGCCATGGTTGCGGTGATCCCCTGCCTGCTCCTGGTCGTCTTCTTCCACCGCCGGATCATCACCGGCCTTACGGAGGGCTTTGTGAAGGGCTAGTCCGTCCCGCGTCTGGCTCGGTTGTGCCGACCATCACCCAAGTGAGGAGTTCGATCCTTGACTGATCAATCCCGGAGCGCACAGGACCTCTTGAAGGCCTCGCTGAGTCGCCGCCAGGTCCTTCAGGGTGGCCTCATCGCGGGCAGCGCGGCGTTCATCGCCGCGTGCGGTGGCACCGCGGCCACAACGGCGCCGACGGCGGCGCCGACCGCCGCCCC
>VGPE01000056.1 GCA_016875645.1 Chloroflexota bacterium | reverse complement strand
GCGGCCGGGTCCGTCAGCGCCAGGTACCGCACCTGGTCGTCGTCGCCGACGAGGCAGATGCGGTTGTCCGGTGCGGCCAGGACGAGGGCGAGCCGCAGCTGTGTCCGGTCGACGTCCTGGACCTCGTCGACCAGCAGGTTCGCGCACGCTGCACGCCACCGGGCGAGGAGCTCGGGTCGCCGTTCCAGGAGCCGCAGTGCCCGCGCAACGAGGTCGTCGAAGTCCAGGCCGCCTGAGGTAACCACGGCGGCCTCGTAGTCCACGAACAGCCGGGTGTCCGGATCCGCATGGGCGTCCTCCGGGAGCGCGTCGGCCTCCAGCCCGCGATCCAGCTTCGCGCGCGAGATGGCGTCGTCGAGGCGCCGCAGCTCGGACGCCGGGACATCGGGCCGGAGTCGCCGCAGCAGCCTCAGGCGGTCGACGAGTGGCTCGACGGGCTCCCCGGCGCTGCGCAGGATCTCCCGCCCGAGCGCATGGAACGTCCGCACCCGAACCGCGCCCGGAGGGGTCCCGAGCGGGGCGAGCGCGGCCCCGAGCCGGCCGGCGAGCTCGTCGGCGGCGCGCCGGTTGAAGGTCACGGCGCAGATCGAGGCCGGGTCTGCGCCCGACGCGACCAGCCACGCGATCCGCGCGACGAGCGTGGTGGTCTTGCCCGAACCGGCGGGCGCCACGCACAGGACGGGTCCGGGCGGCGCCGTCGCGGCCGCGCGCTGGTCCGGAGCCAGGCGTGCGAGGCGGGCGGCCACGTCCGGGTGGAGGTCCATCGCGAGAGCGTCTCAGGGGCCGCGTATCCGCCACGTATCTCGATCGGGGTGACGCCCGGATCCCTCGATTCCACCGGGATGTCCCACCCTCGTGCGATGGCATCGGCTGAATCGGGGCATCGCTTCGGACAAGCCGCGAGCGACCCGGCCATGACGGGTTCCGGTACGACCCCATCGCACCTCCGGCCGCGATCGGTGCGCCCCTTCGACGATCAGGGGTCCCGTGGGCCGCATCTGCCGATCTGGTCGCACCGCCCCCGCGGAAAGCCGCGCCGGCCTCCCTGCCGGCAACGGGCGAGAACGCGCCCCGACCTACACTCCGACCCGTGACGCCCGCCCTCCAGGCCACGCTCTTGAACCTGCCCGACCGCCCCGGCGTCTACCTGATGAAGGACGACCGGGGACAGGTCCTGTACGTCGGCAAGGCCCAGAGCCTGCGCAGCCGTGTCCGGAGCTACTGGCAGAAGCAGGTCGGCGCGCCGCTGGAAGGTCACCGGATCCGCTCCGTCGTCGATCGCATCGTCGAGGTGGACTACACGATCGTCGACTCGGTCAGTGAGGCGTTGCTGCTCGAGAACACGCTGATCAAACGCTACAAGCCGCGCTTCAACGTCCGGCTCAAGGACGACAAGAGCTACCCCTACATCAAGATCACGCTTGCCGACGACTTCCCGCGCGTCGAGCGGACCCGCAAGCTGGTCAAGGACGGCAGCCGCTACTTCGGCCCCTACGCGTCGGCGTCCAGCGTGGACGAATCGACGAACCTGATTCGGCGGCTGTTCCCGTTCCGGACCTGCACGATCGAGATCCGCGAAGGGGAGCGGGCCCTCCAGCGGCCGTGCCTGCTGTACCACATCAAGCGCTGCCAGGCGCCGTGCATCGAGGCCATCGACGCCGCGACGTACCGCGAGGACATCGCCCAGATCGAGGCGTTCCTGGACGGCCGGCAGGAGACCGTGGTCCAGGGACTCGAGGGCCAGATGACCGAGGCCGCCGAACGCCTCGAGTTCGAGCGAGCGGCCGGCCTGCGCGACAAGATCCGCGCCATCGAGCGGACGATGGAAGCCCAAAAGATGGCGGCGTTCGCGAGGACGGAGCTCGACCTCATCGGCTTTGCCCGCGAGGACAACCAGGCGGCCGTGCAGCTGTTCGCGGTGCGCCACGGCAAACTCATCGGCCGCGACGTCTACCTGCTCGACGCGCTTCGTGAGGCGAGCGACGAGGAGGTCCTCGCCAGCTTCGTCGGCCAGTTCTACGGTCGCGCGACATCCGTGCCCCCCGAAGTGAACGTCCCGGTTCCGTTGCCGAACGTCGCGGAGCTGGAGGCGTTCCTCGCGACGCGACGGGGGACGCGCGTGCGCATCGCCGTCCCGCGTCGGGGCGAGAAGCGCGAGCTGATGGCCCTCGCGACCCGCAACGCCGGCGAGTCGCTGGCCCGCGAGCATGCTCGCTGGCTTGCCGATCACGGACGGACGCAGGAGGCCCTCGCCGAGCTGGCGGCCGCGCTCGGAATCCCGGAGGCCCCGGGCCGCATCGAGTGCTACGACATCAGCAACTTCGGGGGCTCCCAGTCGGTCGGAAGCATGGTCGTGTTCGAGGAGGGCAGGCCCCGGACAGGGGAGTACCGCCGCTTCCGGATCAAGTCGGTCCAGGGGCCTAACGACTACGCGAGCCACCAGGAGGTGCTGCGCCGCCGCTTCCATCGAGCACGGACGGGCCAGGAGGGGAGCGAAGAGGAGCTGCGCTGGCGCCTCCCGGATCTCGTCATCATCGACGGCGGACGCGGCCAGGTTTCAGCGGCGGTCGAAACCCTGGCCGAGCTGGGGCTCGCAGACCTGCCCCTGGCGGGCCTGGCGAAAGAGCGCGAAGAGCTGTTCCTGCCCGACCGCCAGGAGCCCGTGCTGCTGGCGCCGACGTCGCCAGCGCTCTACCTCGTCCAGAGGCTCCGCGACGAGGCGCACCGCTTTGCGATCGCGTACCACCGCGACCTGCGGTCGAAGGCGGCGGTCCGCTCCGCCTTTGACGTGTTGCCGGGCGTCGGACCCAAGCGCAGGCGGGCGCTGCTGCGCGTGTTCGGATCCGCCAAGCGCGTCCGGGAGGCGCCTGTCGAACAGATCGCGGCGGTGCCCGGCATCGGCCCGGCGCTGGCGGCGCGCATCAAGGCGACACTCAACGCCTGAGGCCCGGGCGGATGGCGTCGCGGCCCGCTCGCTCGGTGACTCCGCTATCATCCCGCCTCGATGCGTCGCGCTTCCCCCTACATCATTGCCATCATCGGCGTGCTCGCGCTCGTGGTGAACTTCTGGCCGGGCCTCCGAATCCCGGCCGTCGGTGACCCGGCCGGCGGCACGCGCCTCGTCGAGACCAAGCTCGGGCTGGACCTGCAGGGCGGGTTCCGGGTCGAGTACCAGGCGCTGGCAAAGGATGGCCGGACGCCCGGGCCGGGCGACCTCTCAACGATCCGCGACATCATCGAGCGCCGCGTGAACTCGACCGGCGTTGCCGAACCGATCGTCCAGACCCAGGGCAGCGACCGCATCGTGGTCGAGCTGCCGGGCGTGTCGGACCCGGAGGCGATCCGGCGCCTGGTGGGCCAGACCGGTCGCCTCGACTTCGTTCCGCTGCCGGTGGCCACGTATGGCACGTCGTCCGCGCCGGGCCCGCAGTCGGCCATCGAAGGTCAGCCGCTGCCCACCCAGGAGCTGCCGCTCTTCAGCGGCGACCAGGTGGAGAGCGCCAACCCGTCGACCGACGCGAACGGCCAGCGCGCAGTGGGCTTCACCCTCCGCGGTGAGGGTGCCCGCCTGTTCGCGGACTACACGACCAACCACGTCAACGAGTTCTTTGCCATCGTTCTGGACGGGATCGTCGTGTCCGCGCCGCGCATCGAGAGCCCGATCACAACCGGCACCGGCATCATCACCGGCGGCGGCATTGGTGGCTTCCCTGCGCGCGAGATGAACAGCCTCGTGACGATCCTGCGCTATGGCTCGCTCCCGTTCCCGGTCCAGGAGCTGAGCAACGAGCAGGTCAGCGCGACCCTGGGCGCGGAGTTCCTTTCGCAGAGCCTGCTGGCGGCGCTGATCGGCATCGGGCTGGTGCTCGCGTTCATGATCATCCACTACCGCCTGCCCGGTGCGATTGCCGGCGTCGCGCTCATCTATTACACGCTGGTGGTCATGGCCATCTTCCGGTTGATCCCGGTGACCCTCACCCTGGCCGGCATCGCCGGCTTCGTGCTCTCGGTCGGCATGGCCGTGGACGCGAACATCCTGATCTTCGAGCGGACCAAGGAGGAGCTGCGCCTCGGCAAGTCGCTCACCTCGGCCATTGAGGCCGGGTTCAGCCGCGCGTGGAACTCGATCCTGGACTCGAACGTGGCCAGCCTGATCACCGCAGGCATCCTCTACTGGTTCGGCTCGTCCACGATCCGGGGCTTCGCGTTGGTGCTGATCATCGGCGTCCTGGTGTCGATGTTCACCGCGATCATCCTGACCCGCACGATTCTCCGGTTCGTGGTCCGCGAAGACTGGGCACGCAGGCTGTCGCTGTACGGCGTGAACGAAGCGGAGATCGTGGCGCGCCCGACCGGGCGGCCGGTTCGGAGCGGGGCGGCCGGGCGTGTCTGACATCGTCGGGCGCCGACGCTGGTTCTATCTCCTCTCGGCAGCTCTCACGATCCCCGGCCTTCTGTTCACCTTCCTGACACCGCTCACCAACGGCCAGGCCGGCCTCAAGTTCTCCATTGATTACACCGGCGGCACGCGCTGGGAGATCCGCTTCGAGGATCCGGAGGTGACGCCCGAGGACGTGAAGGCAGTGCTGGCCGCGGAGGGCCTCCCTGACTCGATCGTCAGTCGAGCATCGAACGGCTTCCTCGATATCCGGACCAAGCCGATCAACCTCGCGACGCCGCCTCCGACGCCGACGCCGGTCCCAACGCTGGTTCCGTCGGTCGCACCGTCGGCTCCGGGCTCCATCACCCCGAGCGGTTCGATCTCCCCGTCGGGGTCGGCCGCCGGCTCCGCGTCGCCCGTGCCGTCTGGTGCGCCGGGCGCTTCCGAATCGGCGGCTCCATCCCCGTCCGAGTCGTTGGATACCGGCGGGTTCAGCGAGATCCCGACCACCGGCAAGCTGGGCGAGATCGCAGCCGCACTCCAGAGTCAACTTGGCGGGATCGCCGAGCAGCGGGTGCTGACCACGATCGGGCCCGTCGTGAGCAACGACCTGATCAACCAGGCCTTCCTGCTGATCATCGTGGGCGCGCTCGGCATCCTGCTCTGGATCACGTTCCGGTTCCACGACGTCAAGTTCGGCACCACAGCGATCGTCGCGCTGCTGCACGACGTGCTCGTGGTCATCGGCCTGTTCGCGATCCTCGGGACGTTCCTCGGGATCGAGATCGACGCGCTGTTCGTCACGGCGATGCTGACGGTCATCGGCTTCAGCGTCCACGACACGATCGTCGTCTTCGACCGGATCCGCGAGAACAAGGCCCGGCATGCGGGGGAGCCGTTCGACCGGATCGTCAACCACTCGATCATGCAGACGGTCGGTCGTTCGATCAACACGAGCTTCACGGTCGTCATCACCCTGCTCGCCCTGTTTCTCTTCGGCGGGTCGGCGATCCGAACCTTCGTCCTTGCGCTCCTGGTGGGGATCATTTCGGGCACGTACTCGTCGATCTTCAACGCGGCCCCGATCCTCGTGAGCTGGCAGGAGTGGGAAGAGCGGCGCAAGGCGCGTCAGGCGCGGTCCGCAGCCCGCGTCGCGCGAACGCGTAGGGACCCTGGCGACCAGCCGGACGCGTGGCCGAATCCGTCGCGGTGAAGCCCGCGTGAAGCGCGATCTGGCATCCTGAGCCCGTGGTCGAGCCCCGTTTTCACTGGCAGTTCCCGCGGGCGCTCCCCATCGACCCCGAATTTCTCGTTGTCGCTGACCGCCACGGCCTGCGGCCGCGCTTGACGGAGCTCCTGTGGGGTCGTGGCCTGGGCTCAGCCGACCTGGGCGGCTACGTGGACGGCCCCGCTCTAGCCGGCCTGGTGGATCCCGCGCTGCTGCCGGACGCGGCCGCGTTCCGTGCCCGGGTTGCACGGGCCCGCGCCTCGGAGGAGCGGATCCTCGTCTTCGGGGACTTCGACGCTGACGGGCTGACCGGCCTGGCGATCCTCGTGCGAGCGCTTCGCAGGCTTGGCCTGGACGTCGTCCCCTACGTTCCCGATCGCGTGGCGGAGGGCCATGGCCTCTCCGCGGCGGCGATTGAGACCGCGATCGCGGCCGGCGCCACCCTCATCGTGACGGTGGACACCGGCACGAGCAGCCGGGCTGAGGTGGAGGCTGCGGGGCGGCGCGGAATCGACGTGCTCATCACCGACCATCACCGGATCCCGCCGGTGCTGCCCCCGGCGCTCGCGATCGTCAATCCGCAGCGCGCCGACAGCGCGTACCCGCACCGACAGCTCTCCGGTGCGGGCGTCGCATTCAAGCTGGCCCATCTGCTGCTGCGTGATTTCGAGGACGATGAGGCCGGCGCCCTGGCGATGGCGGATCTCGCGACGATCGGGACGGTGGCGGATCTCGCCCCAATGGTCGGCGAGAACCGATCGATTGCGAGGCTGGGTCTCGGGCAGTTGCGTGCGGGCACGCACGCCGGGCTCCGGGCGCTGCTGGCGCGGAGCGCCATCAATCAGGCGCGGGTCGATCTCGAGTCGGTCGCGTTCGCGATTGCGCCACGGCTCAATGCGGCCGGGCGGCTCGGCGACGCGCGACTGGCCCTTGACCTGCTCCTTGCAGATGACAGCGAGGTCGCCGCGGGGATCGCCGACGCTCTCGACGCCGTCAACGTGACCCGCCGTCAGGTGACGCGCGACGCGGTCGCCGATGCCGAATCGGCGATCGATATCGCGACCGCGGAAGCCGCCGTCGCGGGCGGCGGAATCGGCCCCGCGTCGCCACCGGCCGTCGTGGTCCGCGGTCCGTGGCCCGTGGGCATCGTGGGGCTCATCGCGTCACGCCTCAGCGAGCGTCGCGCTCGGCCGGCGGTCGTCGGCGCACAGCTGGACGGCTTCGTCCGAGCGTCGTGCCGCAGCGGCCCCGGCTTCGATCTCGGCGCGGCGCTCGAGGCGTGCGCCGACCTGCTGGAACGCCACGGGGGACACGCGGGCGCTGCCGGGTTCGAGATCGCCGACGGGGCATGGGACGCCTTCGTGGTGCGCTTCCAGTCCCTGGCTGCCGCCGCCACGCCGCAGGATCCGCGCCCCACCCTCGCGCTGGACCTGGCGATTGCCGGCCCGGAGCTGGACTATGCCCTGCTGCGCGACCTCGCCAGCCTCGAGCCGACGGGCCCCGGAAACCCGCCGCCATTGGTCGCCGTCCTCGACCTGACCGTGACGCGCATTCGCGCTGCAAACGGCGGCCATGCGCAGTTGACGCTCCGCCGCCGCCTGGACGTGATCGACGCGATCGCCTTCGAACGGGCGGACCTCCTCGAAACCGTGCGCGAAGGCGACGTACTCGACGTGGTCGCGCGCCTGACCAGCCGAACCTTCGGCGGGTACGAGTCGATGCAGCTCGAGATCCGGGACGTGGCGTCCGCGGGAACGGTTCGGCCGGTTGCCGCGGGACCACCTGCCGATGCGCTGGTCGGAGCGCAGGCATGACGCGCCGCGCCGCCGCGCGGCCCATCCCCAGTTCTCGAGGCCAGACCGCGCGAGGCGGAACCGTGCGCGGCGGGACCAGTCTCGCCGCGCCGGGGCTGTCTGCGGCTCTGCTGGTGATGGTCGCCCTGCTGACGGTCGCCCTGTTCACGGGTCGCATCCCGATCGTGTCGTCAGGCATTCCGTTCGGGCCCGGCACTGACCCCGGCGTGGCCGCCCCCGGGGATGCGGGGGACCCCGGCGACGACCCGGAGCGCACTGCCGCGCCGTCGAACGTCGTGGTTGTGCGGCCCGATCCGCGCGCCGAGGTCCCGGGCTCGATCGTCTTCGCCAAACAGGGCAACATCTGGGTGCAGACCGGCGACGAGTCGCGCCAGGTCACCGACGGGGGCCGTGACTCCATGCCCTCGTGGTCGCCGGACGGTCAGTGGATCTACTTCATCGAGACGGTGCCCGATCGCGGCCTCTTCCCCTCGGGCGGCGCGGCGCGCCACTACACGCTGGCCTACCCGGTGGTGACCAGGGTGCGACCCGACGGGGCAGGGCGCGAGGTGGTGCTGAGCGGGCTCTACAACTCGGGCCCGAACAACGCGTGGAAGTGGTTCTTCTGGCTGCGCCAGCCGGTGATCTCGCCGGACGGCAAGACGATGGCGGTCCTGAGTGACGCGCCGCAGCCGGGTCGGATGGACGTGGTCCTCCAGTTCTACGACCTGGAGACCGGAAAGCTGACACGTCTCAACGTCCCCGAGGAGCCTCCGTTGGGCCACCAGGACGCGGCGTGGCGGCCGGACGGCAAGCTGCTGGCCTTCGTTCGAAACGGTCGGGACGGCGCGCGCGGCATCCCCAGGATCTACCTCTACAACCCGGTCTCGAAGCGGACCGCGCCCTTGACGGGCGGCGGCTATTCGAGCCCCGCCTGGTCGCCAGACGGGAAGTTCCTTGCCGCCACGCGTACGACCAACCTCGGAACCGATGTCGTCATCCTCAACGGCTCCACCGGCGCCGAGGTGATGCGGCTCACCACTGACGGCCGCTCATGGGGACCCGCCTGGTCCCCCAAGGGGGATGCGATCGCCTTCCTCCACCTGAGTTTCCAGATCGTCGACCTGCGGCTGGTTCAACTCGAGGGTCGCGGCCCGAGCTTCCGGGCCGGCGATGTGCTGGACCTGACCGAGTACTCCGGTCTCGACGGCGCGTCGAAGCCTGGCTGGTTCGTGCCGGGTGCCCGGCTCACCGCACCGTCGGCGGCGCCCAGCACGGAGGCATCGGCGGGGAACGGATGAACGCCTACCTCGAGCGCATCGCGGCCCGGACGCTGGCTACCGGAGGAGCGCTGTGCCTCGGCCTCGATCCCGAGCCCTCGGCGCTGCCTCCCGGGTTCAGCCCGGACGTGCGTGGGATCGAAGCGTTCGCGCGCCTCGTCGTCGACGCTGCCGGCCCGTCGGCCGTCGCGGTCAAGGCGAATCTCGCCTTCTTCGAGGCATTCGGCGCCGATGGCATCCGCGCCCTCGACCGGATCCGCGCGGCCATCCCGCCGGACCTGCCGTTGATCGCCGATGCGAAGCGCGGCGACATCGGGTCCACCGCGGAACGCCAGGCGGCCGCGATCGTGGACGCGCTCGGGGTCGACGCGGTCACGCTCAACCCGTACCTCGGGCCGGATGCGGTGGAGCCGTTCCTCGCCCGGACCGGCGTCTTCATCTACGTCCTGTGCCGCACCTCGAACCCGAGCGCCGAGGTCCTCCAGGACGTACTCGTGGAGGCGGAGCCCCGGGCGGGCCATCCCCGCGAGCTGTTCCACCAGCGCGTCGCCAGGGTGGCGGCGGCGTGGGCCCCGGCCGAGCGCCTCGGTTTCGTCGTCGGCGCGACCGCGCCGGTGCAGCTGGAGGCGGTGCGTGCCGCCGTGCCGGATCGGGCCTTCCTGATCCCCGGCATCGGCGCCCAGGGCGGCGATGTCCGTGCTGCAATGGCGGCCGGTCCGGCGCGAGGCGGCAGCGTGGGAGCGCGCCACGGCGGGGGGCTGCTCGTCAACGTGTCGAGGGGCATTTCGGGCGCCTGGAAGGGCACGTCGGGTGACCCTATTGGGGATCCCGCGGCCGCCATCCGGGCGGGGGCCGCTGAATGGGCGATGAGAACTGCTGTGCTAATGTAGGTCGGCGCGCAACGGAGGAATCTCGCGCAGCCGCCGGGTTCAACTGAGATGGTGCCCGGTCAGAAGGAGCACAGATCGCGATGCCTACTCCCGGCCCGCTCGAGCTTGTCATCATCCTCGTCATCGCACTGGTCATCCTCGGCCCCGGCAAGCTTCCGGACGTCGGTGCCTCGCTCGGCAAGAGCATCCGCGAGTTCCGCAAGGCGTCTTCGGACGTCCAGGATGCCGTTCGCGTGGACACCTCACCGGTGCCGGCTGCGACACAGGCGCAGGCAGCGCCACCGGCCACGACCAGCACGATCGAGCCCGGCGCTGAGGCCAAGCCGTAGGCGCGCCTGCCCTGACCCCACATGGCAGACGCTGACGCACTGCGCGAGGGCGCGCTTCCGGGTCGCCTGCCCACGGAGACCGCCGCTCCGGGTCTGCCTGCGCCGTTGACTCCGGCTCCGGCCGCGACTCCGGAAGAGAAGGTGATGACCCTCGTCGATCACCTCACCGAGCTGCGGCGGCGGATCTTCATCATCATCGCCGCCATCGTGGCCGGCAGCGCCGTCGGCTTCTACTTCGGCCCCCAGCTGGTCTCGCTGCTGAAGCAGCCCCTTCGCCTCAAGGACGACCGCCCGCTCAACTTCCTCGCGCCCGGCGAAGCGTTCTTCATCTACGTGAAGCTGGCGTTGATCGTCGGGATCATCATCGCGATGCCCCTCATCCTGTTCCAGGTCTGGCGGTTCGTCTCGCCGGGCCTGACCCCACAGGAGCGCCGCGTCGCGCGGCCATGGGTACCGGTCGCGGTGTTGTTCTTCGGCGTGGGAATCGCGGTCGCGTGGACTGTCCTGCCGTTCGCGATCAACTTTCTCGTCAGCTTCGAATCGGCGGATCTCCAGTACCTGCCCACCGCCGACGCCTATTTCGGTTTCGTGGGCACGATGTTCCTCGCCTTCGGGCTGACGATGGAATTCCCGATCGTCCTCGTGCTCCTTTCGAAGGTCGGGATCCTGAGCGCCGATCGCCTGCGCTCGTCGCGGCGCATCGTGATCCTCGGGATTGCGATCTTTGCGGCGGTCGTGACCCCGGGCGGCGACCTCGTGAGCCCGGCGATCCTCGGCGGGGTCATGTATCTGCTCTACGAGCTCTCGATCGTGCTGGTGAGGGCAGGAGGACGCTGACGCCCGAGGCGACGAGCCGCACAATCTCGGCCGGTGGCCCCGGGACGTTGGGCCACCGTGAGCCGGCGATGCCCGGCGACGATCGCGATGCGCCCCCGCACGATCAGAACGTGGTGGTGGTGACCGGCCTGTCCGGAGGCGGAAAGACGGCCGCCACGAAGCTGTTCGAGGACCTGGGTTACACCTGCGTCGACAACCTGCCGGGCGAGATGCTGCCGCAGTTCGCGGCGCTCATCTCGAGCGATCCGGAGCGGTTCGCGCGCGTCGCGGTGGTGCTCGACGTCCGCACCGGGGACGTTCAGCTGGCGCTCTCGGCCATGCGCGTCGCGCTCGAAGGTCGGGGCATCCGACCCCAGGTCTTCTTCCTGGAGGCCCGCGACGAGGTCCTGATTCGGCGCTTCTCGGAGACGCGCCACCGCCACCCGCTGGGCGACCAGCGCGGCATCGCCTCGTCAATCGCTGCCGAGCGGCGCATCCTGGAGCCGGTTCGCGCTGCGGCGGACGTCGTCGTCGACACGTCCGACCTGTCACTGCGCGAACTGCGCGAGCGGATCTTCAGCGGTCTCGCCAGCCAGCCGGAACCCGACCAGCTTGCGCTGCAGCTGATCAGCTTCGGGTTCAAGTTCGGCGTACCGCTTGAAGCCGACCTGGTCTTCGATGTGCGGTTCATGCAGAACCCCTACTACGTTCCGGAGCTGCGCCAGCACTCGGGGCTTACCGACCAGGTGCGCGCCTTCGTCCTCGAGCAGTCGCCCGCCCGCACCTTCCTCGACTTCATCGCGGAGTTCCTCGAGTTCGCCATCCCGGCCTACGTCGCGGAGTGCAAGACGCGCCTGACCATCGCGATCGGCTGCACCGGCGGCTACCACCGGTCCATCGTGATCGCCGAGGAACTGGCGACCTGGCTTCGGGACCGGAGCTTCGGCCCGGTGGCGGTGTTCCACCGCGAGCTGGAACGGACGTGAGATCGGCTCGATGAACCTTCGGCGCTGGCTGACCCCGGGGATCGGCGTGAAGCGCTGGCTCCTGGTCGTGTTCGTGGGGGAGCTGGGCCTGGCGCTCGCGGGCGCGTTCGTGCTGCGTCAGATCTACCCCGAGATCAACCCGACGGGCCCTGCGGAAACCGCGCTCTGGCTGGTCACCCTGCAGTTCCTGCCCGGCCCGTTGCGGGCGGTGATCTTCGCCGCGGGCGGCGTCTTCCTCTTCGGCTACGGCTCATACCGGCTCATCCGCGCCCTAACGGTCCCGTACCGCGATGGGGAGCGGGGGCAGCCACTGGTCGAGGTCATCTACCAGAAGCGGTTCCTCGCACGCGGGCCGAGGATCGTCGCCATCGGCGGCGGGACCGGCCTCTCGACGTTGCTGCGCGGTCTCAAGGAGACGACGAGCAACCTCACGGCCATCGTCACCGTGGCCGACGACGGCGGCTCGTCTGGCATCCTGCGCGAGCAACTGGGGGTGCCGGCCGTCGGCGACATCCGCAACTGCATCGTTGCCCTCGCCGACGCCGAGCCGCTCATGGGCCGCCTGCTCCAATACCGGTTCCCGGGCGACCCATCCGAGAGTCTCGGCGGGCACGCCGTCGGCAATCTGCTCCTCGCGGCGATGACGGCCGTTGAGGACGGCGACTTCGAGGAGGCCGTGCGGCAGGTGAGCCGCGTCCTCGCCGTGCGGGGCCAGGTGGTCCCCGTGTCGGGAACGGCGCTGACGCTGCACGCCGAAACGGCTGACGGAACCCAGATCAACGGCCAGTCCGCGGTCTCGCGCGCCGGCGGGATCCGCCGGCTCTGGCTGACGCCCGAGGGGGTTGCGCCCTCGGAGGATGCGCTGCGCGCGATCGCGGAGGCCGAGTTGATCGTCCTGGGCCCCGGTAGCCTCTATACGAGCCTGCTCCCGGCACTGCTCCTGCCCGAGATCCGCCACGCGATCGCCGCCTCGGGCGCTCTGCGTGTGTACGTGTGCAACGTGGCGACCCAGCGCGGCGAAACCGAGGGGTTCGACCTGGCCGGACACGTGGAGGCGATCGAACGCCACTCGATGCCGGGTCTGATCGACGTCGTCCTGGCCAACAATCGCTTCGGGGCACGGGTCCCGACTGACTACGCGGCAGAGGCTGTTCGCCTGCGCTGGCCTCCCGCCTCCGCGGGGACCGCGGTGGCGTCGGGCGCAGCACCGGCGGCCGCGACCCCTCGGCTCGTCCTCGACGACATCGTGAATCCCGAGAACGGCCACCACCATGATCCGGCCCGCTTGGCCGCCGCGGTGCTGAGGGTTTTCGAGCGCGAGGGCGCGCGTCGCCGCTCGGCCGTCGCGCGCACTGCTTGAACCACGGGTATCGATGACGCAGGCCGAGCGCGATCTCGTCGCCGCCCTCCGTGCCGAGCTTGCCGCCATCGCCCCGACGCGCAGCTGTGACCGACGCGCGGAAGCTGCAGGCCTCGCCGGACGCGGCCCACGGACGGGGACGGCGCTGGCACGCCTTGCCATCCGTCTCGAGGAGCGCGGGCGATCCGTCGCCGACCCGGTCGCGTTCGACTGGGCGCGCGTTCCCGATCACTGCCGCTGGGCATGGCTGCGGGGCACCTTCCTGTCGCGCGGATCGCTGAGTCTCGCGTCCGGACGCACCCACCTGGAGTTCGTGCTCGACGCCCCTGCCGCTCGTGTGCTGGCCGAGCGTCTCGCGGATGTTGGCCTGCCGACGACGGTCCGGATCCGGCGCGACCGCGGGGTGGTGACCTGGAAGAGCGGCGAGCGGGTGGGCACGTTCCTGCGGGGAGTCGGGGGCGGGTCCGCTCTGCTCGAGCTCGAGGTGCGGCAGGTGGCCCGCTCCATGCGCGGCGACCTCAACCGCATCCTCAACGCCGAATCTGCGAACCTCGCGCGAGCCGTGTCGGCG
>VGPE01000055.1 GCA_016875645.1 Chloroflexota bacterium | reverse complement strand
GTCGGGCCTCTTCATTCACCCCGCGACTGCGAGCCGGAGCGCGAGCTCGAACCAGGCGATTGCCCGGTCCAGCGCGTATCGGTCGAAGCGGCGCGGCGTGAATGCGACCCAGCCCGGCCCCAGGGGCGACGCGCGTGTGCCGTCGGTCCGGGCCGCCGCCGCCGCGATCTCCGGCCGGAGCCGGAAGCTCGCCGTCGACCCCTCGGCGCGGGCGAAGGCCACCCCGCCGGCGATGTACTCGATCACCGTGCCGCTGGCCCGCGCCTCGATCGAGGGATCGGCGGCCGCCAGTTCCGCGAGGACCTGCGCCAGCGTGCCCGAGACCGCCTGCCTGGCCCGCCGTTCAGCGTTGGCCGCAGCGGTCGGATCGAGCGGTTCGTCGTCGTCCTCTTCCTGCATGTCGTCAGGCCGGCGTGCGGCCAGCAGCCGCGAGCACCGCAGCGAGGTCGTCGCGGTGGTCCTCGTAATGCTCGGTCATCTCGTTCAGGAAGAACTTGAGCATCGCCGGGCTCTTGAGCCATCGTGCTTCCGGCACCACCGTCAGGTAGCCGCGGAGCTCGCCCGCGACCGTCGCCATCCGTCGCCGGACATCGGCCATGGGCAGCGCGCGCCATTCGGCATTGATCTCATCGTTGATGACGTCGCCGCGGGCCGCCCAGTCGGCGTCGGCCTGCTCCTTGGTGCGGCTCGTTTCGTTGACCGCCAACTCCCGCGCGACCTGCAGCGCCAGCTCCTGCCACGCGACGAGGTGGGCGATCAGGTCCTGCCCACTCCAGCCGTGCGCTGCGGGGACCTCGCGCTCAAGGTCGGCGTCGGACAGCGCCAGCAGCTGCTCGAACGGTCGCCAGGCTTCAAGATCGTCCTCGAGGAACGACAACGCATCCAGGTACATGGCTCCCTCTCAGCGGCCCCAGGAGATGAGGCGCTCCGGGACGATCCGGATCACCACCGGCGCCCCCTTCTCACCGTACGCCCTGGCCGTCTCGATGGGCGGCTTGCCCGGCTGGTAGCGCGGGATCTGCTCGCTCGTGACGCGGATGTACTCGCGTCGGCCCTGCGCCCCATCGATCACGGTCGCGCGACCGGTGGCGTAGAGGCCGCGCTTCTGGCGGATGTCGGCGTCCACCTCGATGCCGGCCCGACCGGTCCGGCGGATGTTCGCCACCTTGTGGTCCAGGGCCTGCGCGCCGACCCAGAAACTCTCCCCATCCCAGTGGACCCAGGCCGGCACGACGTGTGGCGTACCGTCGGGGTCGACGGTCGCCACGCGCCCCAGGTTGGGTTCGCGCATGAATCGGGCAAGCGCGGCGGCGTCCGCGGCCCAGCCGGTGGCGTGCATGACCCGATATTGCCCCGAACGGCCCAAGCGGGCCTGGACTTGCCCGCCCCGGGCGGGTTTCGCGGCAGGTAACGAATCTGTCGTCGATCGGCGGCCGTTGCCCGCCAGGCAGCGATCGGCGACCTGTGCGACAGATCCCGTCCCGGGGGGTGGCGTGCGTTGCCTGCTGCGAAGCGATCTGGGCGCGCAGGTGCAGGACCTGTGTCCATCAGGCAAGACTGTGCGTTTCGAGGACGGAATCGTTGCGCACCAGGAAACCCCGGGAGCCGCGCCGAGCCTCAGACCGCGACCGGCTCGCGGTACTCCCCGAAGACCTGTCGCAGCACCCCGCACTGCTCGCCCAGGGTGGCATAGGCGGCTGCGCAGCGCAGGAACCACGGCATCAGGTTCGTCTCGGACGATCCCGGACGCGAGGCCGCGTCGCGCAGCCCGGCCAGCGCGGCTGCCACCGCCTCCCCGGAACGCTCCAGCCGCGTCCGCTCGAGGCGGGCGAGGTGCGCCCGCAGGGACTCCTCCGACACCTGGAGCAGCGGGATCGCCAGCTCCTCGGCGTCGTCCACCCAGCGGTTCACGCCCACGATGGCCCGCTCGCCCTCGTCGACCTCGCGCTGGAAGCGGTACGCCGCATCCGCGATCTCCTGCTGCGGATAGCCCTGCGAGATGGCGGCGATCATGCCTCCCCGCCGGTCGATCTCGTCGAGGTAGCGCCAGACGGCGCGCTCGGTCTCGTTGGTGAGGGCCTCCACGAACCACGAGCCACCGAGCGGATCCACCGTGGAGGCCACCCCGGTCTCCTCCGCGATCACCTGCTGCTGCCGCAGTGCAAGCAACGCCGCCTCGGCGGATGGCACCGCCCACGCCTCGTCGTAGGCGTCGGTATGCAGTGACTGCGTCCCGCCCAGCACGGCCGCGAGCGCCTGCACGGCGACCCGGGTCAGGTTGTTGAGCGGCTGCTGCGCCGTCAACGACACCCCCGCCGTCTGGGCGTGGAAGCGCATCCACGTCGAGCGCTCGTTCTCGGCTCGATAGCGCTCCGTCATCAGCTTCCACCAGATGCGGCGGGCCGCGCGGAACTTGGCGATCTCCTCGAAGAAGTCGTTGTGCGAGTTGAAGAAGAACGACAGCCGCGGTGCGAAGTCGTCGACCCGGAGTCCGCGGGCCAGCGCGTCCTCCACGTAGGCCATGCCGTCGGCGATGGTGAATGCCAGTTCCTGGACCGCGGTGGAGCCCGCTTCGCGGATGTGATAGCCGGAGATCGAGATCGTGTTCCAGCGCGGCATCTCGCGCGCCCCGAATTCGATCGTGTCGGTCACGAGGCGCAGCGATGGCTCGGGCGGGAAGAGGAACTCCTTCTGGGCCACGAACTCCTTGAGGATGTCGTTCTGGATGGTGCCTTCGAAGCGGTCGCGCGGGACGCCGGCCTTCTCGGCGGCGACGATGTACATCGCCCAGATCGGGGCGGCGGGCGAGTTGATGGTCATCGACGTTGAGAGCCGCTCGAGGGGCAGGCCGCCCAGCAGCACTTCCATGTCCGCCAGCGACGAGACGGCCACGCCACATGTGCCGAACTCGCCCTCCGCCTCGGGGTCGTCGGTGTCGTAGCCATAGAGCGTCGGCATGTCGAACGCGACCGACAGGCCCGTCTGGCCCGCGGCCAGCAGGGAGCGGAACCGGGCGTTCGTGTCCTCCGCGGAGCCGAACCCGGCAAACATCCGCATGGTCCAGAGCCGTGACCGGTATCCGGTCGGGTGCACGCCGCGCGTGAAGGGCGGCTCGCCCGGCAAGCCGACGTCGCGGAGCGGATCGAAATCGTCCCAGCGGCCGGGCGCGCCGCGCAGCCGGTTGCCAAGATGGTCGACCGCAGTCGGGCCGCCGCCCCCGACGGCGTCGTCGGCCGCGCCCGGCTCGGTCCATGACCACGGCCCATACAGGCGCTCGATCGCGACGTCCGAGATCGTCGAGAACCGGCGCCGGCGTTCCGGCGTCCGCTCCATGGCGGGGCGCGCTCGCTGCGCCGCCCAGCGTTCTCGTCGACGGGCCCGAGTCACCGCTCGACTGTCGCACCGCGCTCCGGCGGCCCGGCCGCCCAGCGGGCCATGTCCCTCGCGACGGGCCGTCCCGGCCCCGTGCACCGTCCTTACGGAAACGCCCCTATGGAAACGCCCCGATGGCGGCATCGATGCGAGCGGTATCGACGTCCGACGCGATCACCACCTGGGTCAGCGTGTCATCGGCTGACGGCCAGACGACCACGACCTGGTGGCGGTCGTCGTTGACCAGCTGGATGCGCGTTCCGGGCCGCCCCGCAATGGTCACCGTCGAGGTCTCGATGTTCGAGGTATTGCGGCCCCGTTCGGCCGTCGCCGCATACCACTCGGCGATCCACTCGGCCCGGAGGCCCGGTGCCGAGAAGACGGCGAGTGTGCGCCCGGCGACGCCGCTATCCGACCAGGTCCCGCCAGCGAAGCGCACCTCGGTCAGGCCGTGGATCGCAAGGGTCGCGAGGTTGGCCGGCGAGCAATTGCGCCCCGAATCCAGCTTGTCGGATGCGCGTCCCTCGAGCAGCGCGGGGACTCGCGCCTCCAGGTCAGGGTAGGCGCCCGGGACGCGTCCGTCGATCGTGCAGGCGCCGGTAGGGTCGAACGACGGGGCCGGCCCGCCTGAACACCCGGCGAGAGCGACACACGCAAGCAGCCCGACGACGACCGCGAAGCGCGCGCGTGACCGCACGCGCAGGAAGGGGCTGGGCACGCGCAGAGCGTACGATGAACCGCCGAGGAGGGCCGACAGCGTGGCCGAGCGCACCGGCGTGATACCGACGTGACCACCGGGCCGGCCATCCACCGGCGGCTGCGGGCGTTCGACGACGTCCCGCCCACGGCCGACCTGGTCGTGGTCGGGGCCGGCATCGTGGGTTGCGCGACCGCCTTCTTCGCGACCGCGGCGGGGCTGCGCACCGTCGTGCTGGACGCCCGGCCGCGGCCCGCGACCCTCACGACGCCGGCTTCGACGGGCGCCTTCCGACTCCAGTTCGACAATGCCGAGGAGATCGCCCTGGTCCGCGAAGGCGTCGAGCTCTTCGGCGCGTTCGCAGAGCGTGCCGGGCTGCCCGGCTACGACATCGGCCTGCATCGGAGCGGGTACCTGTTCTGCGCCCGCGACGAGGCGAGCATCGGGCGCCAGCACCGCATGGCCGCGCTCGCGCGCGAAGCCGGTATCGACGACGTCGAACTCCTCGACGGTGACGAAGCACGCCACCGGTTCCCGTACCTCTCGCCGGACGTGCTGGCAGCCCGGTTCCGGCAGGGCGACGGTTTCCTGGACCCCGTCCGGCTCGCGTATGGGTTCGCCCTGGCCGCAAGCGGCGGCGAAGGAGTGGAACGGGTCCCCGGGTCAGCCACCGCCGCCTTCGTCTCCGGTGCCCGGGTGACGGGCTTTCGGTTGGCGGGCGATCGACTGCTCGCAGTCGAGACGGCTCACGGCGCCGTCGCGGCTCCGAACGCGGTGATCGCCGCCGGGCCGTTCCTGGGGCGTGTCGCGGGGTTGGCAGGCCTCGCGGTGGACCTGCGCCCGACGCGACGCCAGAAACTGGTGCTGCCGGACGTGCCGGAGGTCCCCCGGGAGGCCCCGATGACCATCGACGAGGAGACCGCCGCGCACTGGCGGCCGGCCTATGGCGGTGCGTTCGCGCTGATGACCGACCCGACGACTCCGCCGGACGAGCCGTCATGGAACGTCCCGACGTCTGCCGACTTCGCGTTCCGGTTGCTGGACCCAGCCTCTGCCACCGGCCTCGCCGCGGTCACGCCGTTCTGGCGAGACGTCTGGGACCGCGGCACGCCGTGGTTCCCGCAGGCGGGACAATACGAGTACACGCCCGATCGTCGCCCGTTCATCGGCGCCACCGTCATCCGCGGCCTGCACCTCAACGGCGGGTATAGCGGCCATGGCGTCATGGGCGCGACCGGCGGCAGCCGGCTGCTCCTGGACCTGCTGACCGGGCGGCGGACGGGCCCGGACTGGGCGATCAACCCGGGATCGGCGAAGGCAAACCCCTTCCGCCCTGACCGCCCACTCGATGCCCGCGAGCACGACATCCTCTGAGCGGCCGTTGCTCCGCCGGGTGCCACCTGGACCGGCGGGGCAGGTCAGGTCGAGCGCAGCTCCCCTGCCCGGCGGGGGGCGGGCGGGACCCGATGCGCCCGGACCACGCCTCGCGCATCGAGGTCGTCGCGAACGACCCGGGCCGCGGCGAGCAGCTCCGGGTCACGGGTGATGGTCCGCGTGATCCAGTCGATGTAGGACGGCTCGAAGTCCGCGATCTCGCCGAGGGTGTGGCCACGGAACTTGCCGAATTCCACCGGCAGTGCTCGCGATTCCACCAGGGCGGGCGGTTTCGGCCGGCGGAAGCGAAGCACGCGTCCGCGTTGTGCCGGCCCGGTCGGCGTCGAGGCCCGCAACTCCTGGCGCACGATCTCCGGACGCGGCAGCGGGTCGTTGCGACGCCGTGGCACAACCGGCCCGCGGTGCAGTGTCTGGTTGCGGGGCAGGTACTGCTCGGACATGTCGAGACGAGCGGTGACCGGTCGCCCCCGACGCGGACGTGGTGGACCTCCCGCACGGTCCGTCCGCGGCCCGGCGCCAGCCGGCTCGGGGGCTGCCCCCGGCGACGCGGCCCGACCCCGACGGCGAGCCTCGGTCCAGGCGGCCTCTGTCGACTTGGCGCGCCGTTCCGGGTCGCCGAGCTCGGTGTACGCGGCGTTGATCTCAGCCATGAGCGCGGTCGCGCGGCGCGCGGCCGAGGGATCGCTGCCCACGACGTCGGGATGATGCTGCCGTGCGAGGCGGCGCCACGCGACCTTGATCGCGGCCGGGGACGCACCGGGCGCAACACCGAGAACGTCGTGCGCGTTGCGTTTCGCCATCACGCCATTCTAGATTCGAGTGCCGGCCACGGCCGGCGCATCGGGGCGGACCGCTGAAGGGGCGGCCGGCCGGCCACTTGACACAAGCGCGGCGCTGACGTCCCCTACTGACCATGACGTCGCTTCGTCGCACCGGTCTCGTCGCCGCCGCCACGGCGGCGCCGGTCGCCCTCGCCTACCGATTCGCACTCGTGTATCGAGCGCGTGCCGGCCAACCCCGCCGCCACCCGCCACGCTTCACGCCGGCCGATTTCGGGCTGGCGTACGAGGCCATCGAGGTGCCGACGCCGCACGGCACGCTTCCGGGTTGGTTCGTGCCAGCCGATGGCGGCCGGCCGGGGCCCGGCGTGGTCCTTGTCCACGGCTGGGAATCGGCGCGGGACCGGACCCTGCCCAACATCCGCTTCCTGCACGCGGCTGGGTTCCACTGCCTCGCATTCGACGTTCGCGGCCACGGCACCAACCCGGCCGAGGTGCTGCCCATCAGTGTCGGCGAGTTCGGGGCAGACGCCTTGGCAGCGGTCGACGCCCTGCTCGCCCGCCCGGAGGTGACAACAGCTGCGGTGTTCGGCCACTCGATGGGCGGCAGCGGCGCAATCCTTGCAGCCGCCAACCATCCGCGCGTGGCGGCACTGGTGAGCGTGTCAGCGCCGTCCGATCCGAACCGACTGACCCGCCAGACGTTCCGCCTGGCGCGCCTTCCGATCCCGGATCCATTCGCGTCTGCGCTGGCGTGGCTCACCACGAAGGTGTACCTGCGGCCACGCGGGCACCGTGTCGAGGACGTGAGCGCGCGTGCGGCCATCGCGCGCTACCCGGGCCCGATCCTCCTCGCGCATGGTGCGCTGGACCAGATCATGCCGGTGACGCACCTCCACCGCCTGGCATCGGCCGCCGGCGACGCTCGACGGCGTTCCGGGCTGGGGCCGCTGGAGGTCCACGTGGTCCGCGATGGGCAACACAGCTGGCTGCACGAGCACGCCGGGTTCCGGCGGTCCGTCGCGCGGTTCCTGTCTGATTCACTCGGCGGGCCGTTCCATCCCGACGAGGCAGCCGGCCGGGCCGAGCGCGCCGAGGCCCCGCGGTTGCCCGAGGTGATCGATCGGTTCAGCGCCGTTGACGAGGCACCCGGCGCGGCCTTCACGATCGGCCAGTTCGCCGGCGCTGTCCCGCTGCGGGCGACGGGGTCGAATTCGGAGTCGAACGCGGAGCGGGACCCGAAGCCTGCGACCTGACCACTCCAGGCCCAAGGTGAATTTCGTCGTAGCCCGCCGGTTCCGGTGGCGGCCGCGCATCCGGGGTGATCGCGGGCGGCTCAGCCGCGTGCGTCAGGGCGCCTCGAGGCGCTTGCGCAGGTAGGTGGTCACCGTGCTGTCGTAGCCGAGCGACTCGTAGAGCCGCTTGGCCTCGACGCGGTGGCGGCCCGCGGTGACCTCCACGAACGTCGCGCCGGCCCGCGCGCCGACACGCTCGGCCTCGTCCATGAGCAGCCGGCCGACGCCGCGTTCGCGAACACCCGGGTCCACCACGAGCGCGACGATGCGCACAAACGGCTCGTCCTGCTCGAAGCGCGGCACGACGTGCAGCGCGATGAAGCCGAGGACCTCGCCGCCCAGTTCGGCCACCACAACGCGCGAACCCGGTGCCCGGAAGCGCTCCAGTCGCTCGGCCACGCCGCTCGCCCCCACCGGGAAGCCCTCCTCGGTGAACAGGCTGGCGATGCGCTCCGCGTCGGCCGACATCGCCGGGCGCAGGCTGACGGTGCCGCGCTCGGTCATCGGCGGATGGTAACCGACGGGTCGCGCCGGCCGGCGCCGGCCCCCGAACAGGCGATCAGGTGGGGACCGTGGACCGCTCCGGGATCGAGAAGTGCGCTGGGGTCGAACGGACCAACGCTGACCGGCGAGGCGCCGTGGGGCAGGCAACCGTCCGGGGCCGAAAGGTAGAGCGCGGCGGGGACTTCCCCCCAGCGCGCCAGGGTCGCGGCAAGCCTCGCCTCCGTGTTCGGCTCGAGAAGCACGATCGGACCGTCGCCGACGAGCGCCGCCCTGGCTCCCAGGAGCCGGTCCGGCATCAGGTCGACCACGGACCGGCCGAACTCCTGTGCCGCGCGCTCGAGGTCGACGGTCGCCCAGCCGATCGCGAGCAGCCGCCCGAGCCCGTTCGGATGCTCCGGAACGGCCGCCACGCCACTCGGTGCGGGCGCCTCTGCCACCTCGAGGCGATCGCCAGTCGGCGATCGGACCACCGCGAGGTCCGCCACATCGAACTGCAGGTTCGCGACGTCGAACCCGATCGCTGCGAGCCGGCGTGTCGCGGCGGCCGGATCGGGCGTCCGCCAGCGGAGCATGATGTGCGCGGCGGGACTCATTTCGGAGAGAACCCGGCGGTAAACCGGGCGCGGGCGTTGCGCGTATGAGACTCGGGACGTTCCCGCTGTCGCGCCTCGCCTCGAACCGACACCAAGGAGGACCAACGAATGCGTCTCACTCGACTGATGGCCCCCGTCGCCGCCGCGGCGTTCCTTGTTTCCGCGTGCTCGGGGGTGGCGCGACGCCAGCGCCGACCGCGGTTCCCAGCGCCGCGCCATCGGCCGCCCCGTCGGCAGCAGGCGGCGAGAGCGAGGTGCTGATTTCCGGCTTCGCCTTCGTCCCGGCCGAACTCTCCACGAGCGGCGGTAGGGTGACCTGGACCAACAAGGATGACGCCCCCCACACGGTCACGTTCGACGACGCCTCGATCGCCAGCAGCGGGAACCTCGCGAAGGGCCAGACCTTCTCCGCAACCTTCTCCGGCACGGGCACGTACGCGTACAAGTGCACCATCCATCCCAGCATGACGGGCAAGGTCACGGTCAAGTAGCCCTGGTGCCGCCATGATCGGCCGGAGTCCGGAATGCGTGGCGGAATGCCCGATCCCGGCTGAGCCCGCACCCGGCGTGGTCCAGCCGCAACGTTTCGACGCCCGTACGTGTTCTTGGAGTCGATGAACGATCGGTTGGCGGTGAGCCTTGCCGGCGACCTCGATGGCAGCTTCGAGCAGCTCGTCCGCGACCACCAGGATCGACTCTATAGCCTTGCGCTGCGCTATCTCGGGGATGCGTCCGACGCCGAGGAGTTGACCCAGGACGCCTTCGTGCGCGCGTATCGCGCGCTGGCCGGGTACGAGCCACAGCGGCGGCGCGAACTCCAGGTCCGGCCCTGGCTGTCAACGATCGTGCTGAACCTGTGCCGCAATCGAGCCCGACGGGTCCGCCCTGCGCAGGTGGACCTCGACGGGCTCGACGCGGTGGCGACCCACGCCGTCCAGGGCCGGAACGGCGCGGCAGGCCAGCCGGAGACCCACGCGCTGCTGCGCGAGGACGCCGAAGTCTGGGCCCGCCGGGTGCGGGCACTCCCCGCTCGCTACCGCGAGCCGCTCCTCCTGCGCTACGTGGACGATCTGGCCTACGCCGAGATCTCGACGGCACTGGGGATCCCGGAGGGCACGCTGCGCGCCCAGGTCCACCGCGGCCTTGCGCTCCTGCGGTCGGCATTGGAACAGGAGACGGCGGCCGCCGGACCGGACGGTGCGGCCGGCCGAAGCGCACTCCAGCTCGCGGAGGTGGCCCTGTGAACGTGCACGTTCTGGACGACGGCGCCATCGAGCGGACCCTCGAAGCGCTGCGCGCCGAAGCGCCGGCCGGCTTGCTGGCGCGCACCATGGCGACCGCCGGCCTTGCCGACGCGTACGCTCCAGTCCAGTCCCCCATCGGCCCGGTGCTGGTGGCCTACAGCGCGCACTGCGTCTCGGCGGTCGGCCTCGCAGAGAACGCCGCCTCCTTCGAGATGCGCGTGGCTGCGGAGCTGGGGCGGCCCGTCCGTCGCGTGGAGGCGTTGCCGCCCGACCTGGAGCGGGCGGTCGAGCGACGCCTCGCCGGAGACCGCCGCGTCCGGGTTCCGTTCGACCTGCGCCGCCGCTCGCCCTTCGAGCGGGCCGTGCTCGAGAAGGCGCTGGAGATCCCGACGGGCGAGGTCCGACCGTACGCCTGGATTGCGGCCGAGATCGGGCGTCCGCGCGCCGTCCGCGCCGTCGGTACCGCCCTCGCGCGCAATCCGATCCCGCTCCTGATCCCGTGCCATCGCGTGGTCCGCAGCGACGGCATGATCGGGAACTACTCCATGGGCGGACCGACCGTGAAGCGGGCGGTCCTGGAGGCCGAGGGAATGGACGTCGAGGCGTACGTGTCGGAGGCCGAAGCCGGCATCCGGCTCATCGGCTCCGACACCACCAAGGTCACCTGCCTGCCCACCTGTCGTCACGCGCGCCGGGTGATGCCGCGCCATCGCGTCCGCTTCGGATCCCTGGCGCAGGCCCTCGCCGCGGGCTACCGGCCATGCCGGGTCTGCCGGCCGATCTCCCTGGCCGCGTGAGCCGCCCGTCGCACGTCGCGTCCCGGCCGCGACCAAGCCGAACCCATCGCAGGGCGTGACGGCTCGCTGGGCCGCGCTCCTCGCGCTCTATTTCGTCTGGGGCTCCACCTTCATCGCGATCGCGGTGGCAGTGCAGACCATCCCAACTTTCCTGATGGCGGGGGGCCGGTTCGTGGTCGCGGGCGCGATCCTGCTGGCCTGGGTGACGCTGCGAACCGGTGCGCTGCCGCGGGTGACGCGCCGCGAGGTGCGCGACAGCGCGATCGTCGGGGGCGCCCTGTTGGGTGGCGGCATGGGCCTGGTGGCGTGGGGCCAACAGACGGTCCCAGCCGGCATCACCGCGCTGCTGATCGCGCTGATGCCGGCCTGGCTGGCGGTCTTCAGCTGGGCCCTCCTCGGTGAGCGGCTCCGGCCGATTGTCGCCGTCGGCATCGGGCTGGGCTTCGCCGGGGTCGCGATCCTGGTCGCACCGACCGGCACGGGCGAGCCAACGAACCCGGCAGCCGTCGCCGCGCTGCTGTTGTCGCCGGTCTCGTGGGCACTCGGTTCGCTCTTTGCGGCGCGTCGGGCGAGGCTGCCACGCAACGGGCTGGTCGCAAGCGCAGTCCAGATGCTGGCCGGCGCGGTCGTCCTGGCGCTCATGGGCGTGGCCACCGGCCAGTTGGGTCGGCTCGATGTCAGCGCCTTCAGCACGGCGTCATTGGCCGGGGTCGCGTACCTCGTCTTCGTCGGGAGCCCCGTCGGCTTCAGCGCCTATGGCTTCCTGCTCCGGACCGCGCCCTTGCCGCTGGTCTCGACGTATGCCTATGTGAACCCGGTCGTGGCGGTGATCCTGGGCGTGATCCTGCTCAACGAACCGCTCGGCGAGCGGCTCGTGCTGGGCAGTGCCGTGATCGTCGGTGGGGTGGCCCTGATCGTGACCGCTCGCTCGAGGCCGAGGCCGGCGCCGGGGCCGCCGGCACCGACGAGAGAGCCCGGGCCGTGGCCTTGATGGTGGCGACGGAGATCGTCACTGCTTCGGTGTCGCCTCCGCAAGCACTGTTCGCGACGTCCGCTTCGCCAGGAGCATCACGGTCACCATCGGGTTGATCCCGAGGGCCGTCGGGAACAGCGAGGCGTCAGCGACGTAGAGGCCGCGGATGGTCCGATCGCCGGCGATGCTGGCGGGAGCCCACCGCACGCGGCCGTCGGGATCGACCGGGTGGAGCGACGGGACGGAGCCCATGCGCACACTCCCCATCTGGTGGGCTGACATGACGAGCGTCCGGCCCGGAGCGAAGTCGAGACGCTCCAGTCGGCGACGGAATCGCGTCCAGTCCCGTTCCGCAAGGGGCAGGACGCCGGAGGCGGCGGCGGAGCCTGCCGACCATGCCGTCGCCGGCTCGCCCGGCACGACGATTGCCTGTGGCCCGCTCGCACGCATGATCTCGGCGGCAGCGATCGCCCCCGCGCTCAGCCGCCGTGCCGTTTCGGGCTGGATCGGGTAGATGATGCGGTCGCGGCCGCTGCGCGTCTGGCGGATGCTCCCCCAGTCCGGGTCGCGCGGAATCGCAAACAGCGGTGCCAGGTGGGCCGCACGGCTCATCAGCCCTGCGAAGCGGGCTCGGCCCTCCCATGGCATGGCGAACGCGATCAGCCCCGGATGTGCGGGCGCAGATTCGATTGTGAAGGCGGCCTCCGACCCGCCGCCGACGAATGCGCGGGCCGCCTGCAGCGTCCCGCACCACATCTCGATGCGTTCCTCGAACAGGCCCGCCACGACGGTCACGGGATGAAGGCGCAGGAAGTGCCCCAGCGAAGGATGCACGACCCCCGACCGCGCCAGCAGGCCCGGGGTCCGCAGCGCGCCAGCGGCAACCACGACCTGGGGCGCACGCACCCGCAGGGCACGCACCGTCCCGTCGGCCAGGCGGACATCGGCCTCCGCGCCCTGCGCCTGCTCCCGCCAGATGAGGAGGCGCCGGACGACCGCGTCGGGGACGATGCGAGCTCCGTGCCGCCACGCATCGGCGAGGTGCACCCGGAGTGTCGACCGCTTGGCGCCGCGGGGGCACCCGAACGTGCAACTGCCGCAATCGCCGCAGCCCAGCGCAGCACGCTGCGTCGTGTCGGCCGCGAGCCCCAGCGATGCCGCGCCGTCCAGCAGGAGCCTGTCCTTGGGCGGCACCGACGGCGGCGGTGCGAACCCGAGTTCTCGCTCCAGGAGCACAAGGTCGCGGTTTGCCCCCGCGCCGTCGAACCCTTCGAGACCGTGCCGGATCGCCCATTCGGCGCGCAACTCCGCCGAGGGTGGCAGGCAGGTCGCCCAGTTGATCGTCGTTCCTCCGCCGACGCCGGTCCCGGCCAGGATCGCAATCCCACCGTCGCCGGTCGTCGTCACGCCGCGATCGAGTGCCAGCCGGTCGAAGGCGGTCACCTCGTCGCGCGGGAGGGTCGCCTCGGTCAGGAGTGGACCAGCCTCCAGCACCACCACGCTGCGGCCGGCCGCTGCCAGTTCGCGCGCCACCACGCCGCCGCCTGCCCCGGACCCGACGATCACGACGTCCGCCTCGATCTCCATGGCACCGCGGTCTCCCGGCGCGGGCAGCTCGAAGGCAAGGATCGGCGTCGGGTCGGGGGCGACAGGCTCGAGCGCGGGGACATAGCCCATTGCGGTGAGGCGCGGGTTCAGCACGCCGGCGGCCGTCGGCTCGGCATGGGCCTGGAACGCGAGCACGCGCTTGAGGGCCTGGTAGCCGGCCCGTCGGGCCCGGATCCGTGACGTCGCCCAGCGGCGAAGCTCTCGCTCCCGGCCCGCCTGATCGAGCCGCGAGAACGGTCGCCACGACCCGCCGAACAACAGGCCCAGGAGCGGCATCTCCATGAGCCACAGCGCGACGCGCAGGCGCGTGACCAGCGACGGGTCCAGGCCGAGGTCCAGGCGTACCGCCGCGGCGACGGCGAGCCGGCGGTCGCCGCCCACGAGCGTTTCAGCGACCCGCGTGAGTGTCTGCAGCTCCCGACCCAGCCATGCTCCGGGCACCCGCTCACGGGGCCGGAAGCGCTCTGCGATCCCGCGGCGGACCCGCCCCTCGCTCATTCCCGC
>VGPE01000054.1 GCA_016875645.1 Chloroflexota bacterium | reverse complement strand
CCAGCCCAGGTTGGACGCCGGCCACATGGTCGGCCGCTCGATTGAACGATTCGCCGAACGGGATGCGGCCGAGCCCAAGGCCAGCCCCGTCCCTCAACTTGGAGACCACCCGTGACGTCCCTGGCGCGCGAGTTCCGCGCGAGCTTTGCCTTCGTCGAACGCAACTTCTTCCTCTCCAGGCGCTACTGGGGCTGGGAGGTCGCGTTCCTCGTGTACTCGGCCGCCGGCGCTCTGTCGGTGTCGCTGATCGGCGCTGATCAGGGCAGTCCCGCTCTGATCCTCTATCTGATCATCGGCGCGATCTTCTGGAATTACCTGTCGGTGATCTTCTCCTGGATCGCGGAGACGATCGCCATCGAGCGCTGGGAAGGCACCCTGGAGTACGCGATGATGGCGCCCGTCCGGGCGCTACACCCACCTGCTCGGCGCGGCCGCGTACGCCGTCGTCTATGGGCTCATCCACACCGTCGCGATCCTCGTCGTCATGCTGCTGTTCTTTCCGCAGCTCAACCTGACCGGGGCCAACTTCCTGTCGGCGGCCATCGTGATGGCGGTCGGCTCGTTCAGCTTCGTCGGCATCGGGATGATGGCCGCCGTGCTTCCGCTCCTCTACGTGGAGCGCGGCGCCCAGATGACGTTCGTCATCCAGTCCGTGCTGTTGCTCGTCAGCGGCGTCTACTACTCGATCAGCGTCCTGCCATCCTGGATGCAGGTGCTCTCGCATCTCTCCCCGGCCACCTACGTCCTCGACGGCGTGCGCGGCGCGCTGATCCAGGGCAAGTCGATCGACGCACTCGTGGGCGACCTCGTCCCACTGGTCGTCATGGGCGTCGTCTTCATCCCGGTCGGCCTGTGGGCGTTCGGCAGGGCCGAGCGCTACGCCAAGCGGACCGGCAAGCTGAAGCGGGTCGGATGATGGAACTCACGCCTCGCCCCACCCCAGTTCCCGCCGTGGAGCTGGTCCCGATCACGCGCGATAACTGGCTCGAGGCAATCGCGCTCAAGGTCGCGACCGACCAGAACGCCTTCACGCCGTCCGTCGCCGTCTCGCTGGCGAAGGAGTCGATCAGGCCCGACGGGCCCGAGGATGAGTACCGCTCCTACGGCATCCGGGCCGACGGCGCGATGGTCGGCTTCGGCCAGCTCTGCAAGGACTTTCGAACGCCGGGGACGTGCTGGATCGGGGGCTTCCTGATCGATCGGCGATTCCAGCGCCGGGGGTACGGCCGGGCCGCCCTCCGGGCCCTCATCGCGCTCGCGCGCCGCGAGCCGACCACCACAGGCGTGGGGCTCACGCTCGAGCCACACAACGCGGTCGCGCGTCGCCTCTACGAATCCGAGGGCTTCGCGGCGACCGGCGACGTCTACGCGGGGGAGCTCGTGTTCGAGCTGCGATCCGGGGGAGCCGGATCATGATCGAGTCTCTTGCCCGGCTCGGCTGGGACGACGACCGCGAAGGGGCCTTCGAACCCGAGCGCCAGCGCGGACTCGAGCCGGCGCGCGTCGTCGCCCAGCACCGGGGCGCCTGGGAGGTCCGGACCGCGACCGACGAGCGGACCGCGACCCTGGGCGGCCGCCTCCGCTACGACTCGCTGGTCGCATCGGACCTCCCGGCCGTCGGCGACTGGGTCGGCGTTGCGGGCCCGCAGATCCAGGTGGTGCTGCCCCGGCGCCAGGTCCTGGTCCGGCGGGCACCCGACGCTGATGCGGTGGAGCAGGTGCTCGCGGCCAACGTCGAGACCGTCGTGATCGTCACCTCGGCCAACCGCGACTTCAACCTGCGGCGTCTCGAGCGCCTCGTCGCGCTTGCGTGGGAGAGCGGCGGCGAGCCCCTCGTCGTCGTGAGCAACGGGGACCTGGTGGCGGACGTCGACGGCTTCGTCGAGCACGTCGGATCGGTCGCTCCGGGCGTTCCCGTCCTGGGCGTGAGCGTGCCGGCCGGAATCGGTCTCGGGACGCTGCTGGCGCACCTCCGGCCCGGCAGAACGGTCGCGTTCGTCGGCTCGTCGGGGGTCGGCAAGTCCACACTCATCAACGCGCTCGCCGGCCGCGAGGTGATCCGGACCGCCGAGATCCGCGAGGACGACGCCCGCGGTCGGCACACCACGATCGGGCGCGAGCTGCACGTCCTCAACGGTGGCTGGCTGCTGATCGACACGCCCGGCATCCGCGAGGTCGGCCTGTGGGCGACCGAGGAGGGCCTCGAGCGCACGTTCGGCGACATCGCCGACGTGGCCGCAGGCTGCCGCTTCGGCGACTGCCGGCACGAACACGAGCCGGGATGTGCGGTGCGCCAGGCGATCCACGACGGCCGGCTGGACCGGGCACGTCTGAATGCACACCGGAAGCTGGAACGGGAGGTGGCGCGCGTCGAGCGTGCCCGTGACCCGCGCGCCCGGGCCGAGGAGGCGCGGCGCTGGCGGATGATCCAGAAGTCCGTGAACGCCCACATGACACGCAGGTACGGGCAGGACCGGTGACGACCGGCCACCCGAGAGCGCCACTGGGACTTCTGGCGGCGCCGCCGATCCCGGGCTTCCGATTCCGCCACTTCTCTGGCCCCGCCGATTACGCGGGCTTGGTCCGGGCGGACATGGCGGCCCGCCGCCACGACGGCGTCGTCGAAACCGTCACCGTCGAAGGGCTCGAGAGCGAGTACGCCCACCTGACCAATTCAGACCTCGAGCACGATCTGCTCATCGGCGAGGCCGACGGCGAGATCGTGGCCTATGGCCGGACCGCATGGACCGAACTCAACGAGGGCGGCCGCGGCTACTGGTCGAGCTGTTCGATCGATCCGGCCTGGCGGCGGCGGGGCATCGGTCGGGCGATGCTGCGCTGGCAGGAGGAACGCAGCCGGGTGGTCGCTTCCGCGCACCGCGACATCTCACCGCGCTGGCTCATCTCGTACTCGCCCGGAGCCGACCCGGGGGCGACGGCGCTGCTCTCATCCGAGGGCTACGCGGTCGTCCGGCGATACCACGAGATGCTGCGGGCAGCGCTCGATGACCTGCCGGAGCCCGTCGTTCCGGCCTGCCTTGAGTTGCGGCCCGGCCTCGCCGAGCAGGCACGCCCGGTCTGGGAGGCCATGGCTGAAGCGTTTCGCGACCATTTCGGCGAGCAGGACGAGTCCGAAGCGGCCTACCTGCGGTTCGTGAACGATCCCCAGTTCAACCCGGCGCTGTGGGTGGTGGCGTGGGACGGCGACCAGGTCGCAGGCGCGGTGATCAACCTGCTCGACGACCCCGAGGACGGATCGGACGGTCCGGAACGACTTGCCACGCTGGACGCGGTCAGCGTGCGACGGCCGTGGCGAAAGCGAGGCCTGGCTCGCGCGATGGTTGCCGAGAGTCTTCGTCGCGTTCGTGACGCCGGTGCGACCCGGGCCACCCTGGGCGTCGACGCGGAAGGCGAGCACGGCGCGCTGGACCTCTACACGAGCGCCGGCTTCGCCCCGGTCAACACGGAATTGGAGTGGCGCAGGCCGGTCGAGCTCTGAGTCCTTGAGACCTAGGCGAACAGGCGACCCTCGCGCGCCACAAGGTCCATCCAGGCCCGTTCGCGGCCGATCGTCGTTGCCTGTCCGTGGCCCGGCAGAACCCGCACGCCGTCGTCAAGCGAGCGCAGGCGGACGATGGATTCGGCCATCTGCTCCGGCGAACCGCCGGGCAGGTCGACGCGACCCCAGCCACCCGCGAACAGCGTGTCGCCGCTCAGCAGCAGCCCGCCGTCCTCGGCGTACAGGCAGACCGAGCCCTGGGTGTGGCCTGGCGTATGCAGCACGCGCAGCCGCACCTCGCCGAACCGGATCTCGCCCCCCTCGGCGAGGTCGACGGCGGGCACGGACGGCGGGATCTCGAACGGGGCCATGAACGCGATCGGGCTCGCCAGCCAGCCCCGATCCAGCGGGTGGACCGCGATGTCGGCGCCCGTGTGCGCCTGCAATTCGGCGTTGTCGCCGATGTGGTCCCAGTGGCCGTGGCTCGAGACGATCAGCTTGAGCGTCCAGCCCTGGGCGGCGAGTTCGCCGGCCAGCCACGCAGCGCATGGCCGGGCGGTATCGATCGCGATCGCCTCGCGGCTGGCCTCGTCGCCCAGGACATAGACGTTGGTCAGGACCGGGCCGATGGCGCGCTGGAGCAGGCGCATCGACGTGGCTTCCCCGACGGCTCCCCGCCTCAGCGCAGCAGCCGACCCGCGAGAACCTCGCCGATCCAGCGCCGCTCGCGACCGATGGTCGTGGCCGGGCCATGGGCCGGCAGCACCGTGACCTCGTCGCCGAGGTCGGCAAGCCGCCGCACGGTGTCGGCCATGCGCTCGGCCGAGCCGCCGGGCAGGTCCGTCCGCCCCCAGCCGCCGGCCAGGATCGAATCGCCGCCCAGGAGCAGGTTTGCGCCTCGCACGAAGAGCGCGATCGAACCCGGGGAGTGGCCCGGAGTGTGCAGGACCTCGAACTCGACGGCGCCGAGGCGCAGACGGGTCCCATCCACGAGGTCCAGCTCCGGCTGCGAGGCCGGGACGTCGAAGGGCGCGAAGGTCCGCGCCGGGTCCAGAAGGTGCGCCCGGTCCGACGGGTGCACGCCGATCGTCGGGCCACCCTCCTGGGATCCCGCTCTCGACGGGTCGCCGGACAGACGCTCCTGGGCGACGGCCCACGCTCGGACGGCCTCGTTGTCCCCGACGTGGTCCCAATCGCCCGAGGTCGAGATGATGTGGCGCAGACGCCAGCCGCGGTAGCGCAATTGGGTGGCCACCCACGCGAGCGATGGGTGCGCGACGTCCACGGCGAGAGCATCGCCGGTATCGGGGTTGCCGATCAGGTAGACGTTGGTCGCCGACGGGCCGAACGCTTCGGTCAGGTACTGGAGCCGAGCGGATGCCGAGGCCATCGCCGATTCGGGCGCCATCGCAGGAGCCTCGCCCACCTCGGCTGCGACGGCGGTCGGCTCGGCCGCAGCCCCGGCGCGGGCGGACTCGATCAACGGCTCGACCGCGTGCTCGGGCAGGCTCATCGCATGGGCCGGCGCCGCCTCGCGTTCGGGCTCGGGCCCTTCGGTCATGGCCGCGCCCGTTGCCGCGGCCGTTGCCGCGACGCCTGCGGCCGCCGCGCTCGCCCGCAGCTCGGCGCCCTCAACTTCCAGCTTGGACTTGATGCAGGTGAATGTCTGGCCGATCAGCTTGTTCGCGGTGCCCTCGATGAGGCGCGCGCCGACGCTGGCGATCGTGCCGTGGATGTTGACCTCGGTGGACCAATCCATGATCGTCCCGCCGGAGGGGTCGTCACGCAGGAGCATCTCGCCGTGCCCGTCGACGGCACTCCCGGGCGCCTGCCCACGGATGCCGATCTTGGCCCGCGCGCGCTCTTCACGCTCCAGGAACTCGGCGTGGATCGTGAACGTGGCCGTGATGAAGCCGACACCGACCTTGGCCCGGATGTTGAAGTGGTCCGCGTCCAGTTCCTCGATCGACTGGACACCGGGCCCACAGCTCCCCACCTGGTTGGGGTCCATCAGGAAGTCCCAGACACGCTGGCGCTGAGCTTCGATCTCGACGGTGCCTGAGAAGCGCATGGAGGGCCTCCGGACTGGGCTCGGGCTGGGCGCTCGGGTCGGATGACGAGGAAGGGTCGCGCGGTGGCGTCAACCCGCCGATGATACGGAGGCGGGCAGGTACGCGGCCGGATCCTTGATGAAGCGCGTCCGGCATCCGACAGAGCAGAACGCGTAGACCACGCCGCCATGCTCGGCGAGGTGCCGCGCGTGCTCGCGCTCCACGGTCATGCTGCAGACCGGGTCGAGCAGCACGAGATCGTCCACGACCGGCGCGATGTGCATCGACGCAACCTGGCCGGCTGCCCTGGCCGCCGGGCCAGGCGACGCCACGAACGGGGCTCGACCACGTCGGACCTGGATGAGTTCCGCAAGGATGGAGATCGCGATCTCCTCGGCCGTTTCGGCTTCGAGGTCGAGGCCGGCCGGCGCGCGCAGGGCGGCCAGCCGGTCGTCCGGGACGCCGGCTTCGTCGCGCAGCCAGGCCCGGACCACACCCGCGCGCCTGGGTGAGGCGACAAGCCCGACGTACGCGGCGTCTCGGGCAAGGGCGCCCGATAGGGCCTCCTCGTCCCACGTGCCCTGGCTCGCGACCACCACGTACGGCACGACGCCAGGGTCGACGCGGAACAGGTTCGTCTCGTTCGAGACCCGCTCCGCGCCGGCGAACGAATCCTCGTCCGCAACAGGGTCGAACACTGAGACGCGCCAGCCGGCAGCGGTTCCCAGCGCGGCGAGGGCACCGGCGATCGGGGTGGCACCAGCGATCCAGAGCACGGGTGCGGGCAGGTGCGGCTCCACGTAGATCTCCAGGGTGCCACCGGAGTGGCATGTCATGACGAGCTCGACGACGCCGTCCCCACGGCGGCCCTCGGCCGGCGCCCCCTCCACAGCCGTAGGAGCCTCGGCTGGCCGTCGCCGAGCGCCCGCAGCGCCTCGCGGATCACGACGGGCTGGGCACAGCTGCCGCCGACCCAGCCCTCGATCGATCCGTCAGGATGCACGATGCCCGTTGCGCCCGGGCGCGCAGATGTCGGCCGCTGGACCGCGACGACCGTTGCGACCGCGAACGACTTCCCGGCCGCCTCAAGTTCGGCCGCGCGTGCGAAGAGCGCATGTCGAGGCGCGGCGTTCACGTCATCCCACTCCCATGAGGTGCCGCCCGGACGGCCGCATCAGCGGTGCCTAGACGACGCCCTTCTCGTGGAGGATCGCCCAGACCTTCGGCGGCGTGATCGGGATGTCGATGTTGCGAACGCCCAGGTGCCAGAGCGCGTCGACGACCGCGTTGGCGATCGCCGGCGGCGCGCCGACCGTGGCCGACTCGCCCACGCCCTTGGCCCCGATCGGGTGGTGGGGCGACGGGGTGATCGTCTTGCCGAGCTCCCAGGCCGGAGTTTCGACGGCGGTCGGGAGCAGGTAGTCCATGAAGGTGCCGGCCATGTTGTTGCCGTTCTCGTCGTACGTGATCTCTTCGTACAGCGCCGGCGCGAGGCCCATCGTCAGGCCACCGTGGATCTGGCCGTCCACGATCATCGGGTTGATGATGTTGCCGCAGTCGTCCACCGCCACGAAGCGGCGGATGTGGACCTCGCCGGTGCCCTTGTCGATGTCGACGACGCAGATGTAGGAGCCGAAGGGGAAGGTCAGGTTCGGCGGGTCGTAGTAGTCGACGGCCTCGAGCCCCGCCTCCATCCCCTGCGGATGGTTGGTGTAGGCCGCGAAGGCGATCTCCTGGATCGTCTTGGTCTTCTCGGGCGAGCCCTTGACGCTGAACCGGCCGTTGGTCCATTCGAGGTCGTCCTCGCTGGCCTCGAGCAGGTGCGCCGCGAGCTTGCGGGCCTTGTCCCGGATCTTGCGCGATGCCATCGCGGTGGCAGCGCCGGCCACCGGCGTGGAGCGCGACGCGTACGTGCCGAGTCCGTAGGGCGCGGTGTCCGTATCGCCGTACTCGATCTTGATGTCGGCGACCGGGAAGCCGAGCTCCTCGGCGATGATCTGAGTGCGGGCTCCGCGAGCCGCAGCTTAAGGAGCGGCAGCAGGCTGTAGCCGCCCGAGAGAATCTTTGCCTCGCCCTCGCGCATCCGGAGGATCCGGAGCGCTTCGTCGAGGTCGCCGGGACGGACGTAGTCGAACTGGCCCGGGGTCATCCGGCTCCCCTCCTTCCCGCGCGCCGGCGGGTGAGCTTGCCCGTCACGCCGCGACGGGCATGAATGGCTGCCGCTTGTCACGAGGCCGGGCGGGCGTCCGTGGTCGGATCCCGACCCTGGCAACGAGGACGCTGTCGCTGGCAGTGTGGACCCGCACGGAGCCCCGGTCAATGCTGGGTACGCCACCGCAACGTGCTCGGTTTCGGGGCACGGCCCCGTTCCCCGGTCGGCCGCCGGAACACGCGTTCCGCCCGCGACCGGCACCCCTCGCAGACCCACACCGCAGCGGGCGCGACGGGTGGCCGCCGGTCGCCGGCGGCCACCCGTCGGGTTTCCCGGCAGTCAACGATTCTGTCGGAGACGCGGCCGCCGTTGCCTGGCAGGAAGGGGCGTCGGGGTCTTGACGCCCGGACGCCGGGCCGGACGACCGGTTCGCTGCCTGGAGGACAACGACGCGGCGCGTCGCAGCCGGTTTCGGTGCCTGACAGGCACAGGTACGCGATTCCCCGACGGATTCGTTGCCCTGCAGGAACACCTCGGCGCCGTGGCGGCGTCCTACGTTCCCGACGGATCCCAGCTGACCACGCCGATCCGCTGGCGGCGCCCGTCCACGATCGAGCCGTCGGGTTCGGCGGGGAGCGCGGCCACGGCCGCCTCCAGCGCCCGACCCTTGGCGCCCTCCGGGGACACCCACGTCTGGCGGTACAGGAACGAGCGCAGGTCGTCCCGCGACGGCCACCGGCGCGGCTCGGGCTCCGTGAGGATCACCTCGAAGAGCCGGCCGCGGTCCAGCAGGAGGCGCATGAACTCCGGCAGGCCCGGCAGCGAGACGCGGGGCTCGCCGTGGACCATGGCGAAGACGGGCTCCGCGGCGGATGCCGGGGCGCGCTCCATCAGCACCGCGACGCAGAGCCTGGTCGCCGCGGCCTCCATCGCGTCCAGGAACGGCCCGATCGCCTCCACGTCGTAGCCCACGTGAGCGATCAGCGCGACGTCTGCGCGGAGTGTTCCGCCGGCGAAGTCCTCCGGCCAGCGGCCCTGCACGGTCGAGATGTTGCCGATGCCGTGCTCTGTCATGCCCTCGCGGAGCGCGGCAATCATGGACGCCGATGGATCGATCGCGACCACGTCCCGCACGCGCCCTGCCAGCGGCAGCGCGTACCGCCCCGCACCCGCGCCGATGTCCAGCCACCGGTCTCCGGTACGGGCCAGCGCCAGCAGCCGCTCCAGCACCGGGTCGTCATCGCGGGCCGGGTCGGCGCGGAACAGGCGCGTCACCGGCGCGTAGAAATCCGCCCCGTCGGAGACCTCCCGCAGCCGGTCCACCTGCTCGCGGTTGGCCCGGACTCTGGCCGCCCAGTCGCTCACGACGGTACCGCGGGAGCGGGCTCGACGAACAGGAACCATGCGACCCCAGCGACGACGAGTCGCCAGGTCGGGCCATGGTTCACGGTCTCCCCTCGTCCGCGAGCCGGACAAGGTCGGCGGGCGTGTCGACGTCGGGATTGTCGCCCGCGACGGGCAGCCAGTGCACGAGGAGTTCCTGTTCGCGCAGCACGGGGCCCAGTCCGCGGTCGCCCTGGAGCGCATAGGCCAGCGGCCAGGCGGTGCGATCGATGACCACCGGGTTCGGAGCCGCGTCGCGCGAGTACCGGGGGGCCACGATCGGCCCGGCCCCCGCCTTCCAGGCGTCCACGAGGCGCCGGATCACGATGGACCGGACCCGCGGCTGGTCGGCGAGGAGGACGACCGCCGCCCCCGCTTCGCTGCTCACCGCGGACAGGCCGACCTGGAGCGACGACGCCAGGCCTCGCTCCGGGTGCGGGTTCACCACCCGGCGCTCCGTGCGCCACGAGATCCCCTCCTCGATCGCATCGGCCGCCGGCGGAATGACCACGATCACCTCGCGGACCGACGCCATCGCGACCGCGTCAAGGACGTGCTGGAGCAGGGGCCGGTCATCCAGGCGGGCCAGCACCTTGCTGCCTCCGAAGCGCGACGCGGCGCCTGCCGCGAGCACGATCGCCGCGGCCCGGCGCGGGGACGCCTCGAGGTCGATCACCCCGCGGCGCGCGAATCGTGCAGGGCACGCCGGATCACCTCGAGCGACCGGTCCACGTCGGCCTCCCGCGTCCACCAGTTGATGACCGAGATCCGCATCACGAAGTCGCCGTTCCAGGTCCCGCCGCCGAACCAGGCCGTTCCGTCGGCCTGGACTCGCGCGATGACGTCGCGCGTCCGGTCGTCGGAGTCATCGAAGCGGACGAGGACCTGGTTGAGCACCACGTCGTTGAGGATCTGCACGCCCGGTTCGGCCCGGAGGGCGTCGGCGAACCGACGTGCGAGATCGCAGCAGCGATCCACCATGTCGCGCACACCCGAGCGCCCCAGCGAGCGAAGCGCGGCGTAGACGGGGAACCCGCGCGCCCGGCGGGACAACTCCGGCACGAAGTCGCCTGGATCGCGCTGCCCCCCATCGAAGGGCAGGTAGGACGCAGTCATGCTCATGGCAGCCCGGTGCGAGGCGCCGTCCCGGACGAAGATCAGGCCGGTGTCGAACGGCACGTTGAGCCACTTGTGGGCGTCCGTTGACCAGGAATCCGCTCCGGCTGCGCCGGCGACCAGGTGGGTGCGCGATCGGGTTGCGGCCGCCCACAGCCCGAAGGCGCCGTCGACATGGATCCACGCGTCGGGCAGGCGCTCGCGGATCATCGGCACCGCGACCTCGAACGGATCGAACGCCCCGCTGTTCACGTTGCCGGCCTGCAGGCAGACGATCGCCGGTCCCGAGACGGCCGCGAGCGCCGGCTCGAGTGCGTCGATGCGCATGCGGCCCTCGCGGTCAACCGCGACCCGGCGAGCTGTCCCGGCGCCCAGGCCGGCCATCCGCAGCCCGGCAAACAAGGTCACGTGTGCGTCCGCCCCGGTGATGACGGTGACCCTGGGCGCCCCTTGCAGGCCGTTCTGCTCGACGTCCCAGCCCGCGGCCCGCAGGACAGCGTGGCGCCCGACCGCCATCGCGGCGAAGTTGGCCATGGTGCCGCCGGTCACGAAGCCGACGCTCGACTGTGCGGGCAGGCCGAACAGGTCGATCAGCCACTCGGCAGCGACGTGCTCGGCCGCAGCGGCCGCGGGCGTGACGTGCGCGCTCGGCGAGTTCTGGCCCCAGATCGACGTCAGCCAGTCCGCGGCGACCGCGGCTGGCAGCCCGCCACCGAGCACGAAGCCGAAGAAGCGCGGGCCGGGCATCGCCATCAGGCTAGCCGGGACGTCGCGGGCCATCCGCTCGATGACGGCAAGGGGCTCCTCGCCGGCGTCGGGCAATGGGCCGCCGAGGATCTCGTAGAGCTGCTGCTCGGTGGCCATCGGCTCAACCGGGCGATCCGCGAGGCGACCCCGATACTCGATCGCCAGGTCCGCCGTTCGCCGGAGGAGGTCGGCAGTGCCCTCGTCGGGGTTGGTCACGCGACGGACATCGCTGCCTCGGCCGCGCGCGCCTTCTCACGCATCGGTCCGCCCGAGGCACCATGTCGGGCGGAAACCACCTCGGCCATGATCGCGAGCGCGGTCTCGGCAGGCGACCGGCCACCGAGGTCGAGTCCGATGGGCCCGCGGAGCTCTGCCAGCTCGGCGTCCGTCAGGCCGGCTGCCCGCAGGCGCTCGCGGCGATCGACCTGGGTCTTGCGACTGCCCACCGCGCCCACGTAGCGCGCCCGCCGCCGCAGCGATTCCACGATCGCCGGCTCGTCGAACTTCACGTCGTGGGTGAGCACGGCCACTGCGTCCGTCGGCCCCAGGCCGATCTGCTCGGCCACCTCGTCCGGCCAACCGACGACCAGTTGGTCCGCGTCCGGGAAGCGCTCGCGCGTGGCGAACGCAGCGCGCCCGTCGACGACCACCGTCTCGTAGCCGAGTTGCTTCGCGATGGCGACGAGCGGGATGGCGACCTGCACGGCACCCACGATCACGAGGCGCGGCCGCAGCGGGTAGGCCTCGATGAACAGCTGCCGTCCACGGATCTCGACGGTGCGCGACGTGCCGTCGGCGAGGGCGGCGAGGCCATGGCGCACCAGTTCGGCGTCGGACGTCTCGTCGCCGAGCGTGCCCTGGAGGCGGCCGTCGTCGTGGACCACCAGCGTCGGAGCGGGAGGTTCGCCGTCCCCGGGCTGATGGGGTCCGAACTCCGCAGGGGGGGCGTCGACGGGCAACGGCGTGACAACCGCGCGCCCGCCGGTCGTTGCGGCCTCCCGGGCGGCGGCCGCAGCTTCCGGTCGGACGGTCGGCTCCACGAGCACGTCGATCGTGCCGCCGCAGGCCAGGCCCACGTCCCACGCCTGCTCGTCGCTGATCCCGTAGCGGATCACCCGGGCGTTGCCGTCGCGGCGCGCTCGCTCGATCTCCTCGAACGCGGCGCCCTCCACGCAGCCGCCGCTTACGGAACCGGCAAGGCGCCCGTCGTCGCTGACCAGCATGACGGCGCCCTCGGGGCGCGGCGCGGAGCCGAACGTGCGAACGACGACCGCCCGGCCCACCGCATGGCCCTCGGCCTGCCAGCCGTTCAGGGTGTCGATCAGTTCCTTCATCGGGGGTGCCTCCTGCCTGACGTCGTCCGTCAGGCGAGCCGGCGGGGTGCGGACGGCGTCCGGTCCGCGGCAAGCGGTTGCGCTCGAGTGGGTTCGGTGAAGCCGGTCGTGCGGCGGGCGTCGGGCCCTGCCCAGGCACCCTGGCGGTTGGCAAGGCGGGCGGGCGCCGCGTCGCTGCCACGGCGGATGCGAATCGCGGCGGCGTTCCGGGCGACCTCCTCGGTCGATGGCACGCGGCGCCCACCCGCGCGTCGGTGAGGCCGGCCACCCACGCGACCGGGGCTGTTGCCCGCGAGGATCTCGCCGAGGCGCTCCAGGTTGGCCACCGTGCCGGCCGGCAGGAAGTCGTCGATAAACGGGTACGCCGCCTGCATACCGCCGGCGAGCGGCTGGTAGCCGGGCGCGCCCGCGAGCGGATTCAGCCAGATCAACCGATGGCAGCTCCGCTGGAGGCGCTCCATCTCCTGGGCGACCAGCCGCGGGTCACCGCGGTCCCAGCCGTCGCTGACCACCACGACCACCGCGCCCGAGCGCAGCACGCGGCGCGCCCAGCGCTGGTTGAACTGGCGCAGCGATTCGCCGATGCGCGTGCCGCCGGCCCAGTCGTTCACGGTTGCCGACACCTTGGCGAGCGCGCGGTCGCGGTCGCGGTCGCGCAACAGGCGCGTCACACGGGTGAGATGCGTGCCGAACACGAAGGCCTCGGCGTGGACGGCCGAGCCCGACAGCGCCTGCACGAAGCGCAGCAGCAGCCGCGACTGGCGCTCCATGGAGCCGCTGATGTCACACACGACCACCAGCGGCCGCGGCCGCTTGACGCGCCGCTTCCAGATCCACTCCACCAGGTCCCCGCCGGCGGCGAGATTGGCGCGGAACATGGCGCGCGGGGCAAGCGTCCGGCCGTGGTGGTGCAGCTCTGACCGGCGCGTGCGGCGCAGCTCCAGGTTCGGCCTGAGCAGGTCCACCAGGCGCTCCGCCTCCCGCAGCTCTGCCGAGGTCATCCGCTCGAAATCCTTGTGGCGGATCACCTCGCCGCGGCTGTAGGCGTCGGGCGCCACGACCACGCCGTCGATCGGCTTCTCCTCGGCCTCGCCGTCGGCGGGCGTCGGCGCGAGGGGTGAGGGGCGCGGCTTCGAGGCGCGACGCTCGTCGTCCTCGGCCTGGCTACCGTCCATGCCCAGCTGCATGTCCGGGGTGGCGGGAATCAGTGAGGTGAGCTCGCTGGCGATCAGGGGCGAGCGGCGCGACGACCAGAACCGGTCGAAGACCGGCCCGTAGACCTCCAGGTCGTCACGGCGGCGGATGAACACCGTGGCACCGGCGGCCTTGACCTCGTCGCGGTCGCCGATATGGACGAGCGTCAGGGCGCGGGCGAAGTCGATCGCGGCGCCGAGGTCGATCTGGAGGCCTGCTGCGCGCAGTTCGCGTCCGAACGCGACGGCCGTCGCCAGGAGCTGCCGCCCATCGACGTCGTCGACGGTGGCGCGGCGCGGCGCCCCGGCCCCGAACCCCTGCCGCGCCGCCGCCTGGGGCGTCGCCTGCTGCGTCGCATGTTGCGGGCGCTGCGAGCGCTGCGGGCCCTGGTCCGTCACGGCGCTATCCCCGTGCTCCGACCTCGGCCAGGTAACTCTGGGCGGTCTCGCCGCGGACG
>VGPE01000053.1 GCA_016875645.1 Chloroflexota bacterium | reverse complement strand
ATGGCCGGCAGCCGACGGGCCGGCCACGGCGGCGGCCGTGGCACCGGTGACCGTGGCGCCCGTGGCGCGCCGCGGCGGAACCAACGGGGCCCGCTGGGGCATCGCGCTGCTGGTCACCGCGGCCGTGCTGGGCATTGCGTCCGTGGGCCTCGTGATGCTCTCGAGCAGTGGGACCACCTCCACGCTCGTCCAGTACGTCCCGGCCGATGCGTACGGATACCTTGAGATCCGACTCGACGCGCCTGGCGACCAGCGCCAGAACGTCGCCAACGTGCTGGCGAAGTTCCCCGGCTTCGCCGACCAGGCAACGCTCGGGACCAAGCTCGACGAGGCGCTCGACCAACTACTGGCGCGTTCCGCGCCCACCGCCGGGACGTTCAGCCGGGACATCCGGCCGTGGCTCGGCGACTCGATCGCCCTCGCGGCCACGGGGCTGCCCGATCCCGGTGCACTGTCCGGGTCTGGCGGCGGGGGCCTTCTGCTCGTTGCCACGAAGGATCCCGAAGCGGCCCGGAGCTACATCCGCACGTCCGTCGCGCCCGACGCGGCGACAACGACGTACGGCGGGGTCGAGCTCAGCGTCATCGAGGATGGTGGCCGCCGGATGCTCCTCGGAGTCGTCGGCAACGTCCTGATCGGCGGCGACGAGGGCTCTGTCCGCGCGGCGATCGACACTCGCGGCGCCTCCACCTTCGGGGAGCAGCCCGCCTTCAGGGCAGCGGCGGCCGCCACGCCGGGCGACCGGCTCGCCTTCGCCTTCCTGGACCTGCATCGTCTCGTCGGCGGGCTGGGCCAGATGGTGCAGCCGCTGCAACCCAGCGGCCCGCTCTCGCCCGAATCGCTGCCGTCCTGGGTGGCCCTCGTCGTGCGCGCTGAGCCCGATGCGCTCACGGCGACGGTCGCGTTCGAATCGGCGAGCCTGGGCCCCACGAACGCCAACCACGTGAGCCGCCTTGCGCCGCACCTGCCGCCGACCACGCTGGCGGCCGTCGAGTTGCACAACCTCGGCGACGCGATCCTGGCGGGCTTCAACGCCGTCCGCGAGTCGGCCGAGGGCCAGGCGGCCGCTGAACAGATCGACCAGGCGCTCCAGGCGCTCGGCGGCGCAGAGGAGCTGGTCGGCTGGATCGGCGACGGCAGCGTCGCGCTCCTTGCGAACGGCAGCGGGCCCCCGCACGCGGGCCTGCTCATCCGTGCAACGGACGCGGAGCAGGCGACCGAGCGGCTCGTCCAGCTCCGGAACCTGATCTCGCTGATTGGCGGCTCGTCCGGGGTCACGTTTTCGGAGGCCACGCGCGGTGACGTCACGATCACCCTGTATGACGTCGGTCCGGCAGAGCTCGTCGGCGAATCTCCGCCGCCGATCGCGATCGGGGACCGGCTCGTGGTCGCCGTCGCGCAGCGCGAGGACCTCGTGATCGTCGGGATCGGCCCGGCGTTCGTGGACGAGGTGCTCGATACTGCGTCCGGCGAATCGCTGGCCTCGACCGAGCGCTACGGGACCGCCCTCGACCGTGCGGGCAAGTCGAACGCCGGCCAGCTCTACGTGGACATCGTGCGACTCCTCGAGGTCGTCGTCGCTACGATGCCCGAAGACGACCTGGCCTTCTACCGGCGCGAGATCGCGCCGTATCTCGAGCCGCTCCAGGCGGGCGCCGGGTCGGTCTCCGCCGGCGACCGCTTCTGGGTCCGGCTCGTCGTCACCGTCAAGGATCCAGGGAGGTAGCACACAGCACCATGGCCGTACGAATTCGTCTCACCCGCGTCGGCGCAACCAAGCAGCCGAGCTATCGGCTGGTGGTGGCCGACAGCCGCGGTGCGCGCGATGGCCGGTCGCTCGACACGATCGGTCACTACAACCCACGGACCGACCCGGTCGAGGTCAGGATCGACGTCGACAAGGCCAAGTCGTGGCTCTCGAAGGGCGCCCAGCCGTCGGACACGGTCGCCCGCCTCTTCCGCTCGGCAGGCATCCTGCCGGCTGCCAAGTAGGCCGGCCGTGGCAGCGAAGGAGCTGGTCGAGTTCGTGGCCCGCTCGCTTGTCGACGACCCCGCGGCGGTCCGCGTCGAGGAGGTCCGGGACGACGAGGGAATCGTGATCGAGCTGCACGTCGCCGAGGACGACATGGGCAAAGTGATCGGTCGCAACGGCAGCGTCGCGAAGGCCCTGCGGACGCTGCTCAAGGTGATCTCGGCGCGCGACGGGGAGCCGGTCTCGCTCGAGATCCTCTGATCCGGTCTGCCCCGTGAGCGCTGGCGAGCGCCTCGCAGTCGGCCTGGTCCGCGGTCTCCATGGGCTGCGCGGTGGACTCCGGGTCGAGATTTTGACCGACCGGCCCGAGCAGCGCTTCCGGCCCGGGGCCCGCCTGTTCCGCGAGGGACGCGATCAGCCGCTGACCGTGGCATCGGCCGCCCCCGCGGAGCCCGGTTGGCTGATCCGATTTGAGGAGCTGCCCGACCGGAGCTCGGTCGAGGAGCTGCGCGGCACCTACCTCGAGGTCCTCGTCGAACCAGGCGAGGAACTGCCCCGGGGCGAGTACTACTGGCACGAGGTGATCGGCGCGACGGTGCTCGATGTCGACGGCCGGGTGCTCGGCTCCGTGATCGACGTCTATCGCGCCGGCGGCGCGGAGGTGTTCGTCGTGCGCGGTGAGCCATACGGCGAGTTCGACCTGCCCGCGGTGCGCGACTTCATCCGTGTCTTTGCACCCCGGCGCGGCGAGATCGTGGCGGACGTCGCGGGGCTCGAGCTCTCGGCGCCGGAGCCGAAGCGACCCCGCGGCCGGCGATCGAGCAAGGCGGGCGCGGTGACCGGCGCGCCGACCGCAACGCCAGCCGACGCAGCGAGTGCCGGGACGTCTGCCGCGGCGAAGTCGCCGGACGGTCCATGATGCCCCTCGAGGTCGATGTCCTGACTCTGTTCCCGGGCATGATCGCCGGCCCGGTGTCCGAGAGCATCCCGGGCCGGATCCAGGACCGGGGCCTCGCGACGATCCGCGTCCACGACCTGCGTCAGTGGGGGATCGGGCGCCACCGGAGCGTCGACGACTACCCGTACGGCGGCGGGGCCGGGATGGTCCTGCGACCGGAGCCCGTCGGCGGGGCACTCGACGTCCTGCGGCGACCCGACTCCACGGTGATCCTGCCCGACGCGGCCGGTCGGCGGTTCGACCACGAGCTTGCCGCCGATCTCGCCACGAAGACGCACCTCGTGTTCATCTGCCCGCGCTACGAGGGCGTGGACGAGCGGATCCGATCGCTCGTGGACCTCGAGATCTCGATCGGGGACTACGTCCTCACCGGCGGCGAACTGCCCGCGCTCGTCATCCTGGACGCGGTGCTGCGGCTGCTGCCGGGCGCCATCGAGGCAGGCTCGACGCTGGAGGAGAGCTTTGCGGCGGGCCTTCTCGAGTACCCCCAATACACCCGGCCGCCGACCTTTCGTGGTCTCGCGGTGCCGGCCATCCTCGCCGGCGGCGATCACGGCGCGGTCCGACGCTGGCGGCTCCGGGAGTCGCTGCGCCGCACACTCGAGCGGCGGCCGGACCTCCTGGCGGGCCGCCGCTTGTCGAACGAGGAGCGGACCTTGCTCGGCGAGATCCAGGCTGGTCCCGCCGAGCCCCCGGCGGGCGAGTAGCGCCGAGCGTACCGACTGCTATACTCCGCCGTCGGTCGTGGCCCGGCCGACTTCCATTGTCCCGCAGCGCCCAAGTCGCGTCTGCCCACGAGATCGGGAACCCATTCGTGAACGTGCTCGACGAGGTCGTCTCGGATCAGCTTCGGACTGACCTCCCCGAACTCGCCTCCGGCGATACCGTCCGCGTCTCGGCCAAGGTCGTCGAGGGCAACCGGGAGCGCATCCAGGTCTTCGAAGGCACCGTCATGCGCATGCGCGGCGGCGGCATCACCCGCTCGATCACCGTTCGCCGCGTGGCGAGCGGCGTCGGCGTTGAGCGAACCTTCAAGGTCAACAGCCCGCGAATCGAGAAGATCGAGGTCGTCCGCCACGGCGTGGCCCGCCGCGCGCAGCTCTACTTCCTGCGCGATCGCGTGGGCAAGGCGGCGACGCTCCGCGAGCGCCGGTCGAGGTCCTGACCCGGGCCCGCCCCGCGGCGGCCCGACGCGCCCGACCCTGGTCGTGCGCCCCGCGATCATGAGCCCCGCCGGCCAGTCCGCGCGGGGCTCGTTGATTCCGTCCTACACTCCGCCACGGCCGCACCGGGACGTCGGCCCCTGGTCGTCGTTCCGATCCCAGTACGAGCAGCCGCGATGATCGTCCCGACGCTCCGCCGCGAACGAAGCTTCTGGAATGCAGGCCTGACCCGTGTGGCGGGCGTGGACGAGGTCGGCGTGGCCCCCACGAGCGGGCCCGTCGTGGCCGCAGCGGTGATCATGGGCGTCGGCTGCCACCGGATCCCCGGCGTGCGCGACTCCAAGACGATGAGCGCGCTCCAGCGCGAGAAGCTGGCCCCGCTGATCCGCCGCCGGGCCGTCGCGGTCGGGGTCGGAGCGGCGTCGGTGCGCGAGATCGACCGGCTCAACATCTACCACGCGACCCACCTCGCCATGCGCAGGGCCATCGCACGCCTGGGTGGCCACGAGCACGTGCTGCTCGACGGCAACCGGATCGCTCGCTTCGAGGAGCAGGTGGGGCCGTACACAGCGATCGTCGATGGCGACGCGGTCTGCTACACCATCGCCTCCGCGTCGGTGATCGCGAAGGTGATCCGCGACCGGCTGATGGGCAAGCTGGCGGCGCGCTACCCCGCATACGGCTGGGAGCGCAACAGCGGCTACGCGACGCGCGAGCACCGGGCTGCGATTCGCGAGCACGGCCTCACGCCGTTCCATCGCCGCAGCTTTCCGGCCCTCCATGCCACGCTGGCCGGCGAGCAGCAGACGCTCGGCCTCGATGGCCTCCCGGTGGAGAGTTACGAAGACGAAGTCGACGTTGTCGAACTGGCGCTCGACCCGATCGGCCTCTCGGACCTCGCCACGGCGCTGATGGCGCCGGTTGCCGGGCAACTGGAGCTGGAGCCGGTCGCCGGCTGACGAGATGGCCAGCAGGTACGTGGCAGTGAAGGACCATGCCCGATGATGGCGGGCATGGTGCACCGGACGGCGGCCCAGGTCCTCGGTGACGAGGCTGAAGCGCTCGTCGAGAGACGCCTGTTGGACGCCGGGTGGGTGGTCATGGCGCGGAACCTCCGGCTGGGCCGTGACGAGATCGACCTGCTGGCCGTGGACCCCGGCCCGCCCGCGGAGATGGTCGTCGTCGAGGTCCGCTGGCGCGCCTCACGTGACTTCGGCCTGCCCGAGGAGACGGTGGACTGGTCGAAGCGTCGGCGGCTGCGGCGGGCGGTCGCAGCGCTTCGGGAGCGGCTGCCGGACCTCGCGCGGGATCTCGCCAACCTGCCGGTCCGCGTCGACGTGGTCGTCGTTGAACCGGCGCTGGACGCCGGATCGCCCCGCATTCGCCACCACCGGGCCATCGCGGTCTGATCCGGGCGGCCTGTCGAAGCCGGGCGGCCCGGGGACCCCGTGCTACACTCCTGCCCGCCCGCAAGGCGGGAATGGATCAAGCCCGTCGCCGGGTGCGGCGGAGCACTCACGCGTGACCCATCGGTTCGGGACGGTGCCCGTGCCCGCGCGCAGCGCGGGCCGGGTCCCCGATCACCAGGTCCGCGGCGGTCAAACCGACAGGAGGTTGTTCGTGCCGTCCGTCTCGATGCGGCAGTTGCTGGAAGCCGGAGTTCACTTCGGACACCAGACACGTCGCTGGAATCCCAAGATGCGCCCGTTCATCTTCGCGGAGCGCAACGGGATCCACATCATCGACCTCGCCCAGACCGTGAAGCGCCTTGACCTGGCGCTCGACGCGGTTCGCGACACCGTCGCCCGGGGTGAGGCCGTGCTCTTCATCGGCACCAAGAAGCAGGCCCAGGAGCCCGTCGCCCAGGAGGCGCTGCGCGCAGGGCAGCCGTACGTCAACAAGCGCTGGCTGGGCGGCATGCTCACCAACTTCGTCACCATCAAGAAGCGGATCGGGCTGCTCGACCAGCTCGAGGCACGCCAGCAGGCCGGTGACTTCGAGCGTCTCCCCAAGAAGGAGGCGGCGCTGCTGACCGAGGAGCTCAACAAGCTCACGGCCACGCTCAGCGGCATCCGCAAGATGCGCCGGTTGCCGGGTCTCGTGTTCATCATCGATCCCCACCGGGAGCGGATCGCCGTCACGGAGGCACGCAAGCTCGAGATCCCGATCTCGGGTACGGGCGACACCAACGTGGACCCGGACGAGCTCGACTACATCATCCCGGCCAACGACGACGCAATCCGCGCGATCCGGCTGCTCGCAGCGCTCGTCGCGGACGCCGCGATCGAGGGCCAGCAGATGCGGGCATCGCGCCTCGCGACCGAACCTGAGGCGCCCGAGCCGGACGTCGCGGAGCAGGAGTTCTCCGAAACGCCGAGCGACGAACTGATGGCCGCCCTGGCCGGCGGCGGCGCCCTCTCCTTCGAACCCGACATGGACGAGGAGGAGTTGCTGCCAGGCGGTGCCCATCTCCCCGCGCCGCCCCCTGCGGCGGCCGGCGAGGCGACACCCGACGAGATCGCCGCGGAGCTGGCCCGCGAGGCCGCCGCAGCCGAGTCGGCGACGATCGGAAGCTGAGGCCCGACAGATCGACCTGCGCTTCGGCCCCGGCGGCCAGCGCGAGATGACGGGAGCACGGACACGAATGGCAACGATCACGGCAGACGCCGTCCGGGACCTGCGCGAGCGGACCGGCGCGGGGATGATGGACTGCAAGCGCGCACTGACCGAGACGGATGGCGATGTCGACAAGGCCATCGCCCTCCTGCGTGAGCGTGGGCTCGCCGCCGCCGCGCGCAAGGCCGGCCGCGAGGCCCGCGAGGGGCTGGTCGGCTCCTACATCCATACCGGTGGCCGCGTGGGCGTGCTCATCGAGGTCAACTGCGAGACCGACTTCGTGGCCCGCACGGACCAGTTCCAGAAGCTGGTCCGCGATCTCGCGATGCAGGTCGCCGGTCTCTCGCCCCTGTACGTGGAACCGGACCGCATCCCCGCCGACGCGCTGGAGGCGAAGAAGGCCGAGTTGCTGGCCGACGAGTCGGTGATGAAGAAGCCGGAGCACATCCGCGGCCAGATCGTCGAGGGGCAGCTCAAGAAGTGGTACGCCCAGGTGACCCTCTACGAGCAGCCGTTCCGGGACGAGGAGCGGACCGTCCGTGACCTGATCAACGATCGGATCGCGACGATCGGGGAGAACATCCGGGTGCGCCGCTTCACGCGGTACGCGCTCGGGGAAGAGCTGTGAGCGACGGGCCCCCAGCGGAATCGGCCGCCGGAGTGCGTTCCGTGATCGGCGTGACCGCGTCCGGGGCGCCGGCCGATTCGATCGCCCCCAGGCGGGAGGGCCAGCGCTATCACCGAATCCTGCTCAAGCTCTCCGGTGAGGCGCTCCTCGGGTCGCGAGCCTTCGGGGTTGACCCGGCCTTCTGCGCGTTCATCGCACGTCAGGTTGCCGAGGTCCAGCGGCTCGGAGTCGAGGTCGGCATCGTCGTAGGGGGCGGCAACATCTTCCGCGGCATGGCCGCTGCCGCGACCGGCATGGATCGTGCGACCGCCGATTACATCGGCATGCTGGCCACCGTGATGAATGCCCTGGCACTCCAGGACGCGCTCGAGCGCGCAGACGTCCAGACGCGGGTGATGAGCGCCATCGCGATGAACGAGATCGCGGAGCCGTATATCCGCCGGCGGGCGGTTCGTCACCTCGAGAAGGGCCGAGTCGTCATCTTTGCCGCCGGCACCGGCAATCCGTACTTCACGACCGATACGGCCGCCGCACTACGGGCCGTGGAGATCGGTGCGGAAGTGCTGCTGAAGGCGACCAAAGTGGACGGCGTGTACGACTCCGATCCCATCACCCATCCGAACGCGCATCGCTACGACCGCCTGGACTACGCGGACCTGCTGGTCGATCGGTTGCAGGTCCTCGACGCCACCGCGGTCACGCTGTGCATGGAGAACGAGCTCCCGATCGTGGTCTTCGACCTGAACCAGGCTGACAACATCACCCGCGTCGCCGCCGGCGAGCGCGTCGGCACCCTGATCTCGTCCTCCAGCGGAGGTGTCGGCGAATGAGCACCGAGGCCCTCTCCGAAGCGGAGCGCAAGATGGCGCGCGCGGTGGAGGTCCTGGAGCGCGACTTGCAGGGGATCCGCACCGGCCGCGCGTCGACCTCGCTTGTCGAGCGGATCCACGTCGAGTACTACGGGACGTCCACGCCGCTCAACCAGCTCGCGGGCATCAGCGTGCCGGAGCCGCATCAGATCATGATCCAGCCGTGGGACCGCAGCGTCCTGGGCGCCATCGAGAAGGCGATCCTCAAGAGCGACATCGGCCTGGTGCCCAACGTCGACGGCATGGTGGTGCGTCTCAACATCCCGTTGCTCACCGAGGAGCGCCGGCGGGACCTGGTCAAGCAGGTCCACAAGCGCATGGAGGAGGCGCGGGTCGAGATCCGCAACCTGCGGCGCGAAGCGGGGGACGCGATCAAGAAGGAGGAGCGCGACGGCCAGGTCGGCACCGATGCCGCCCACCGCGAGATCGAGCACCTCCAGCGCCTGACCGACCGCTACGTGGCGGAAGTGGACCAGACGGGCGCCCGGAAGGAGCAGGAGGTCCTCGAGGTCTAGTGGCCCGGGCACCTCTCGCGCGCCCGACCGACGCGCCGCCGATCGCGCACCGCGCCGCGAGTGACGCGCTCGAAGAGGAGCGTGCGTCGGCGTCCCGCACGCCGCTCGAACTGATCCTGTCGCCGGACGAACTGCCCCGCCACGTCGCGGTCATCATGGACGGCAACCGCCGCTGGGCGCGGCGCAACGGGCTGACCGAGCTCGAGGGCCATGCTGCCGGCGTCGAGGCCATTCGCGCGCTGCTCAAGCACGTCGTGCGGCGCGGCGTGCCGATCCTCTCGCTCTACGCCTTCAGCCGCGAGAACTGGGCGCGCTCCGACGCCGAGGTTTCGGGCCTCTTCACGCTGCTCGAGCACACGATCCGCGCCGAGACCGACGAGCTGCGGGCGCAGGGCGTGCGCGTCCTGCTGCTCGGCCGGCTGGGCGAGCTGCCGCCCGAGACGCGCAGCTCCATTGCCGAAGCGCTTGAGGCCACCGCGGGCGGGACGCGGCTCACGCTGAACATCGCATTCAACTACGCGGGCCGGATCGAGCTGGTGGACGCCTTCCGGCGGCTTGCCGCCAGCCGCGTCCCGGCCGACGAGATCGACGAGGCCGCGATCGCGGCCGCGCTCTACACGGCCGGCCAGCCGGATCCGGACCTCGTGATCCGGACTGGAGGCGAGCAGCGCCTCAGCAACTTCCTGATCTGGCAGTCGGCATATGCGGAGTTCTATTCCTCCGACGAGCTCTGGCCCGACTTCGGGCCGGATGCCTTCGACAACGCGCTGCTCGAGTTCGCGGGCCGCACCCGCCGCTTCGGCCGCTGACGACGGCCGCGGGGCGCCGCCGTGCTGCGTGAGCGAGCGTTGAGCGCGGCGATCTTCGTTCCGCCGCTCGTCCTGGTGATCGTGCTGGGCAACCCGTGGCTGTCGCTGCTGATCGGGCTCATGGTGGTGCTCGGTTCCCTCGAGGCGTTCCGCCTCCTGCGGGACGCAGGGTATGGGGTCCTGCCGGTCCTCGGCCTCGCGGCCGCCCTGGCGATCGTCGTCGACGCGGCCGCCGCGACCCAGCTGGCCGGAACGGGCCTGCTCCTCACCGCGGTGGCGTTGATCCTGATCGCGGCCGGCGCCTTCTCGAGGCCCGATCCGCGCGTCGGGCTCTCGACCTGGGCTGCGACGACCTTCGGGGCTCTCTACGTCGGGCTTCTCGCCTTCGTCATCCGCCTGGGCGAAATTGTGCCCGCCCTGCCTCCCGGCGCGCCGGCAGCGTCGTTCGGCGCGGAGCGTGGCTGGGTCCTGCTGCTGGTGCTCGCGGTCTGGGCATTCGACACGGGCGCGTATCTCGTCGGTCGCCGGTTCGGGCGCCACCGGTTCCTCACCCATCTCTCGGCCTCGAAGACGCTGGAGGGGGTGGCCGGCGGACTCGTCGGCGCCACCCTTGTTGCGGTGGCCGGGCTATGGGCGCTCGGAGAGCCCTGGCCTGGGGGACTGCTGTTGGGCCCCCTCCTTGGGCTCGCAGCGCAGGCCGGCGACCTCGCCGAATCGATGCTCAAGCGGGCGGCGGGCGCGAAGGACTCCGGCACGCTGATCCCGGGCCACGGGGGCATCCTCGACCGGATCGATTCGTTCCTGTTCGCGGCGCCGGTCGTGACGCTGTATGCGTTTGCCTTCGTCCGCTGAGCCGTCGGTGGGGCAGCCGCCGGACGCGGCGCGCCGCCGCGTCGCCGTGCTCGGATCCACGGGCTCGATCGGCCGCCAGGCGCTCGAGGTTCTCGCGGCCCACCCGGACCGGTTCGAGCTGGTCGCGCTCGCCGCCGGCCGCAACCAGGCCCTGCTCGAGGAGCAGGTCGCCCAGCTGCGCCCGGCTCGTTCCGTCCTGGCCGGGGACGAGGCAGCCCCACTGGTCGAGATCGCCGCGGCTGACGACGTCGACCTCGTGATCGTCGCAACCGGAGGCCTGGTCAGCCTGCGGGCGGTGCTGGCCGCCCTGGCTGCCGGCAAGGTGGTGGCGACCGCCAACAAGGAGACGCTCGTCGCGGGCGGGCACCTCGTGATGCCGCTCGCGCGCGCGCTCGCGGACGCGCGCCGCCCGGTGGGGGTGTCGTCCTCGGCCGCGGACGCCCTGGCCTGGCTGCGCCCGATCGACTCGGAGCACTCGGCGATCTGGCAGTGCCTCGTCGGCGAGCCTGCGCGAGCCGTGGAGCGGTTGATCCTCACCGCGTCGGGTGGGCCGTTCCGCACGGCCAGCCCCGCCGAGCTCGCTGCGGTCACGGTCGCGCAGGCCCTCCGCCACCCGACGTGGCAGATGGGCGCCAAGATCACGATCGACTCCGCCACGCTGGCAAACAAGGGCCTGGAGGTGATCGAGGCGCATTGGCTCTACGATGTCGGCTACGACGCCATCGAGGTCGTCATCCATCCCCAGAGCGTCGTCCACTCGGCCGTGCGGTTCGTCGACGGATCGCTCAAGGCCCAGCTGGGAACCCCCGACATGCGACTCCCCATCCAATACGCACTCACGTATCCGGAGCGGGCCCCCTCGCCCGCGGCCCCGGCCGACCTGCTCGCCGCCCGGCGCCTGGATTTCGAGGCGCCCGACGAAGCGCGCTTCCCTGCGCTGCGGGTGGCGCGCGAGGCCGCACTTGCCGGGCCGTGGGCGACCGCAGCGCTGATCTGCGCTGACGAGGTCGCTGTAGCGCGGTTTCTCGCCGGATCGCTGACCTTCGACGGCATCCCGCGGCTTCTCGAAGCCGCCGTGAACCGGTACGCCCGGTTCGACGTCTCACCGCCTGACGTCGACCAGCTCGGCGAGCTGGACGCGGACGTTCGTGCGACCTTCGCCACCCTTCCGCTCGGAGCCGTCTCCTGATGGAATTCGTCCAAGCGCTGATCACGGTCGTGATCTTCCTCGCCATGCTCGGGATCCTCGTCGTGATCCACGAGCTCGGGCACTTCGTCGTGGCGCGCCTGGCCGGCATCCGCGTGCGCGAGTTCGGGATCGGCTTCCCGCCCCGCGCGAGGGTGCTCAGCTCGCACGGCGAGACGCTCTACACGCTCAACTGGCTGCCGATCGGCGGATTCGTCCGCCTCGAGGGCGAGGACGGCGACTCCGACGATCCGCGCTCCTTCGTCCGGGCGCCGTTCCTGACCAAGCAGATCGTGCTCGTTGCAGGGGTTGCGATGAACGTCCTGCTCGCGCTGACGATCTTCGTGACGATCTCCTGGCTGCCGACCAGCGCCGCGGTGCTCTCGATCGGCTCGGTACAGCCGGATTCTCCGGCGCTCGAGGCCGGGCTTGCGCCCGGTGACGCGATCCTGACGATCGGCGGACGCTATTTCGACCAGTTCGACGGGCCCGAGCCGATGGTCGCGGAGCTTCGCCGGCGCGCCGGCCAGGAGGTCGTCCTGGGTGTGCTGCACGCCGACGGCCGCCGGGAGGACTTGCGCGTCACCCTTCGAACACCCGACCAGATCGACGCGACGCGAGGCGCCCTGGGGGTGGCCAACCTCACCTTCCGCCTCTCGTCGGTCTCCTTCACGCGTTCCCCGGTTGACGCGGTCACCACCGGCGCGCATCGCACGGGCGACGCACTCCGGCTGATCGTCGACGGCCTCGGCCAGATCGCGTCCTCCATCGCCACCCGGCCCACCGAGGCGCCCCCGGCTGCCGGGCCGGTCGGCATCGCCGTGCAGGTGGGCGACGTGTTCTGGCAGGCCGGCCCCATCGCCACGCTCTACCTTGCCGCCATCCTGTCGGCGAACCTTGCGCTGGTGAACATCCTGCCGTTCCCGCCGCTCGACGGGGGCCGCATGCTGATGCTTGTGATCAAGGGCATCGTGGGCCGGCGGGTGAGCCTCCAGGCAGAGCGGCTGACCTACCTCGTGGGCTTCTGCTTCCTGTTCGCGTTCCTCATCTGGATCACTTGGTTCGATATCGTGCGCCTGGGCGGCGGCCAATGACCGAAGCCGCGGCCGCGGCCCTGCCATCGCGGCGCGCCACCGTCACGGTCCGCGTCGGTGGCGTCCCCGTCGGGAGCGCACACCCGGTCGTCGTTCAGTCGATGACCAACACCGACACCGCGGACCCTGACGCGACCGCGCTCCAGGTCGCGCAACTCGCGCACGCCGGCTCGGAGATCGTCCGGGTCACGGTCAACACGGAGGCAGCGGCGGCCGCGGTGCCCGGCATCGTGGCGCGTCTCCACGGCCTGGGCGTGTCGGTGCCCATCGTCGGCGACTTCCACTACAACGGGCACCTGTTGCTCACGAAGTACCCCGAGGCGGCGAGACTGCTCGACAAGTACCGGATCAACCCGGGCAACGTGGGGGCCAGACGCCGCGACGAGCACTTCGCAACGATCGTCCGGGTCGCAATCGAGAACGACAAGCCGGTCCGCATCGGGGTCAACTGGGGCTCGCTGGACCAGCAGCTGCTGACCGACTTGATGGACGCCAACGCCCGTTCGGCGTCGCCGCGCGACGCGCGCGACGTGCTCATCGACGCCATGGTGGAGAGCGCGATCCGGTCGGCCGAGCTGGCCGAAGCGACCGGCCTCGGACACGACCGGATCATCCTCTCGGCGAAGGTGTCGGGAGTCCAGGATCTGGTGGAGGTCTACCGGCGGCTGGCCGCGCGCACCGACCTCCCGCTCCACCTGGGCCTGACAGAGGCGGGGATGGGCACGAAGGGCATCGTGTCCTCGACCGCGGGCCTCGCGATCCTGCTGCAGGAGGGGATCGGCGACACGATCCGGGTCTCGCTCACGCCTGCCCCGGGCGCGCCGCGCACCGAGGAGGTGGAGGTCGCCCAGCAGATCCTCCAGTCGATGGGGCTCCGCTCGTTCATGCCCCAGGTCTCGGCGTGCCCGGGCTGCGGACGGACCACGTCCACGTTCTTCCAGGAGATGGCGCAGGACATCCAGGGTTACCTGCGCGAGCAGATGCCGACCTGGAAGGCGACCCACACGGGCGTCGAGAACCTGCGAGTGGCGGTGATGGGCTGCGTCGTGAACGGGCCCGGCGAATCCAAGCACGCCGATGTCGGCATCTCGCTGCCGGGGACGTTCGAGGAGCCGGTGGCGCCGGTGTTCATCGACGGCGCGCTGGCCGAGACGCTGCGCGGGGAGGGGATCGTGCCGCGCTTCCTCGCGATCCTCGACGACTACGTGGATCGCCGCTACCCGGCGCCGGGCAGCGGGCGGCCCACCGCCGGGCCGACACCCGTCGGGTAGGTCCGGCGACGCCACCCGGTCGTGCGCCGCATGCACGACCGGACTGCCACGCGGTGCTGGCGTGCGGCACATGC